>JAWVFS010000211.1:0-10166 GCA_033855795.1 Solirubrobacteraceae bacterium
GCCCTTCGTCGCGCACCGCCAGCGCTGGTCGGCCGAAGCTGGCCCCGCCGTCCGCGGAGCGGCGCACGCCGATCACGCTGTCGAAGCGATCGCGCTCCGGGTAGAAGCGGATGGCCAGGGCGCCGAAGAACGCGTGACCGGCACCGTCGAACTCCACGACCGGGTCGCTCACGAGCGCCGGGACCCCGCCGTAGGAGGCATTGGCGATCCGGCGGCGGGGCCCGAACGTGCGACCGCCGTCGCTGGAGACGAAGCGGTCGATCCGCAGGTCGCCCGAGCCCTGGTAGTCCTTCACCACCACGACCACGCGATTCGGCGCCGTCGGGTCGACGGCCACATCGGGCTCCTCGAGGATCCGTGCCTCCGGGCCGTCCAGTCGCACCGTCCGGGCCTCGGCGCCGGGAACGGCTGCCGCCAGCGCGAGTCCCGCGAGCGCGACCGCCCCACTACTCCCGCGCAAGCTCCTCCTTGAGTCGCTCGATCGCCTCGACCGGCCCCGGATCTATGCCGCGCAGGACAGCCAGATACAGCGAGACGAGATCGCCGAGCAAGACGAGCGAGAGCAGGCGCTCGGTCGCGCTCTCGCCCTGGGTCTGCACAACGAACGTCGACGCGGCCGACGGCTCGATCAGGGCCCGCGTGAGCTCGATGCGCTGACGCGCCCGGGGGTGCAGGTCGGCGTCGTCGAGGAAGACCGCGGAAAACCGCCCGAGGTCCGGCGCCCCCGACCAGCCGACGATCTCGTTGTGGTCGAGCTCCGGCAGCTCGTGGGCGAACGCGGGCAGCTTGCTGTTCTCGTTGATCTGGCACTTCCAGCGGTACGCAACCGCGCTGGTCAGGCCGGCGCCGGCGATCTGCGGCACTGTGTCGTTCAGCCCCCGGGCCACCGACTTGGGCGGGCTGTCCTCCGGCCCGTCCGGGCCCCACTCGGCCACGAGCCGCTCGACGTGGTCGGCGGTCACGTCGACCTCGGCGCGCACGCTGTCCCCCGCGCCGCACAGCGCGGCGACCTCGAGGGCCGCGACGGTCAGGTAGCCCACCGCGGCGCGTGGGTGGAACCCGCCGGGCAGCGGGATCACCGGCACGCCGTCCTCGCGCGCCAACTCGGCCAGGCGCCCCCCGGTGGTGACCACCGTGCGCAGCGCGCCGACGGCGCCGGCCGCCTCGTAGCTGGCAAGGGTCTCCTCGGTGTCGCCCGAGTAGGAGGCGCAGAGCACCATCGTGTCCGACGTCGTCCAGCCCGGCAGTTCGTAGGAGCGCGAGACGGCGATCGGCCGCGTGGCCCGGTCGCCGAGGGCGGAGCGGGCCAGCGCCCCGCCGATCGCCGACCCGCCCATGCCGGCGACGACGAGGCCGCCGGGAGCGTCGTGGGGCTTCAGGCCGGCGCTCTCCACCCGCCACAGCGCATCGCGCAGGTGCTCGGGCATCCCAAGGATGTCTTCGGCCTGGCCGCTGGGGTCCACCGCCTCGACGGCCGCGCGGTCGAGCGTCGTGGTGGCGGCACCGGTCAAAACTTGATGGCTCCGTCGGGCAGCGACACGCCCGGGAAGATACGCGCGCCGTGCGAAAGGATGTTGTCCGCCCCGATCGTCACGCCCTCCCCGAGCACGGCGCCGCCCTCGATGTGGGTATTGGCCCCGACCCGTGCGCCGGCGCCGAGGATGCAATGGCGCAGCAGGCAGTTCGGGCCGATGTCGGCGCCGTTGAACACCACGGCCTGCTCGATCGTCGTCCCCTCCCCCACCCGGACGTTGTCGCCGAGGACCGCCAGGCTGCCGACGCGGGCATCGTCGGCGATGCGGCAACCCGCGCCGACGCGCGCCGGCGGCACGACGCGGCCGTTGAAGGAGGCGTCACCCTCGACCGAGAGGTAGTTGTCGCCGAGCTCTTCGCCGGCCACGGTGCTGACGTTGCGCTCGAGGATGTCGAACGTCGCCTGGAGGTAGCGGTCGGGCGTGCCGATGTCGAGCCAGTAGCCGTCGCCGGCGCAGCCGTAGAGGCCGTCGCCCACCAGCTCGGGGAACACGTCGCGCTCGATCGAGGCGTTGGTGTCGGGCGGGATCAGCTCCAGGACGTTGCGCTCGAGCACGTACGCCCCGGCGCTGATGAGGTTCGTGTCGATCTGGTCGGGGCTCGGCTTCTCGAGGAACTCCTTGACCGAGCGGTCCTCGTTGAGACGGACCAGACCGTAGGCCGACGGGTCGTCGACGCCGATCAGGGCGAGCGTCGCCCGGGCGCCGGTCTCCTCGTGCTGGGCGACCTGCGCCGACAGGTCGAGATCCGTGAGCACGTCGCCGTTGAGCATGAAGAAGCGCTCGTCCAGCAGCGACTCGGCGAACTTCACCGCGCCACCGGTCCCCAACGGGCGGGGCTCCTCGACGTAGCGGAGCTTGATGCCCAGCCCCGAGCCGTCGCCGAGCACGTTGCGCACGCCCGACGCGAGGAAGCCGCAGGACATCACCACGTCGTCGACGCCGTGGCCGCGGAGCCACTCGAGCATGTAGGCGATGAACGGACGGTCGACCAGGGGGACGACGGGCTTGGGGACCGTCGAGGTCAGCGGCCGCAGTCGCGTCCCTTCCCCGCCCACGAGGATCAGCGCCTGCATGGCTCCCCCATCATCAGCTCACCGCCGTCCGATTCCTTCATAGTCGAGCCCGGATGCTCGAACGGTCCCGGGATCCAGCGCGTTGCGGCCGTCGATCACCAGCCTACCGTTCATGCCCTGGGCGACGAGGCCCCAATCGAGGGCGGCGAACTCGTCCCACTCGGTCACGAGGACGACGGCATCGGCGCCGGCGACCGCCTCCAGCGCCCCGGGCGCGAGCTCGACCCCGGGCATCAGGTCGTCGGATCCGGCCTCGGCCACGGGATCGTACGCGCGCACGTGCGCGCCCTCGGCCTGCAGCCGGGCGGCCAGCACGAGCGAGGACGCCTCGCGCATGTCGTCGGTGTTGGGCTTGAAGGCCAGCCCGAGCAGCGTGACCGTCTTGCCGACGAGCGAGCCCAGGTGCTTCTGGAGCTTGCCCACCACGCGGCGCTTCTGCAGCTCGTTGACCTCGATCACCGCACCCAGCAGCTGGAAGTGGTAGCCGCTGTTGCCGGCGAGCTGTTTGAGGGCGTTGACGTCCTTGGGGAAACAGGAACCCCCGAATCCCACACCCGCCTGCAGGAACGACGCGCCCACCCGCGGGTCGAGGCCCATGCCCCGCGCGACCTCCTTGACGTCGGCGCCGGTCTCCTCGCACACGTTGGCGATCTCGTTGATGAAGGAGATCTTGGTCGCGAGGAACGCGTTGGAGGCGAGCTTGATCATCTCGGCGCTGGTCACGTCGGTGCGCACGAGCGGCGCGCCGAGGGGCTCGTACAGCGCCGCCACCGCGTCACCCGCCGCGCCGCCGTCCTCGCCGTCGTCGCCGATGACCACGCGGTCGGGGTGGCGGAAGTCGTCCAGGGCCGAACCCTCGCGGAGGAACTCCGGGCAGGACACGTACGGGAAGTCCGTGCCGCCACGCGCCGCGAGCGTGCGCTTGATCGCCGCCCCCGTGCCGCTGGGGACCGTGGACTTCATCACCAGCGCGTTCCGCCCGCCCTCCGGCAGCGCGTCGACCACCGCCTTCACCGCTGAGAGATCGGCATCCCCGGAGTAGGTCGGGGGCGTTCCCACGGCGACGAACAGCAGGCGGGCGGGCGCCACCGCCTCGGCCAGGTCAGTCGTGAAGTGCAGCCGCTCGCGCTGGGCCGCGAGGACGTCGGCGAGGCCAGGCTCGTGGATCGGCACCTCGCCCGCGCGCAGCTGCTCGATGCGTTCGGCGTCGATGTCCACGCACCACACGTCCCTCCCCAGCTCGGCGAAGCCGGCGGCAGTCACCAGCCCGACGTAACCGACGCCGATGACGGCGATGGCCTCGTCCTCGGCGGCCACGGTCAACGGCCGATCGGCCGCAGCGACGCCGCGATCGCGAGCATCTGGCGGTTCGTCAACCCGAGGACGAGCGTGTTGGACACCCAGTACACGGCCCGGCGCGTGGGGTAAGCCACGAAGCGCAGCCGGTTGCCGTCCCCGTAGAGCAGCAGGCGCCGGCCGTTCACCGTCTGGTGGCCGGTCGGCTTGCTGAGCACCGGCGGGTTGCGCCAGGTCAGGCCCTGGATGCCATAGAACTCTCCCAGCCGGCCCGTGTCCAGGACCATCCGGTACGCGCGGTGGCGCCGGCCCTTCTGGTCGCGCAGGAAGTACACGCGCGGCTCACCGGAGTAGATCGAGCCGCGCAGGCGCAACGTCGGGTAGTAGAAGGGGAAGCCGGCCTTGGTCGCCGCGGCGATCGCCTGCTCCTCGCCGGCGGACTTCGCATCCTCGAGGCCGCCGGCAACGAGCTTCCCGCGCGGGCGCTTGCGCCCCGCGGCCTTCTGGGCCGGGGTCGAGCGCGACGGCGCGCGCTGGCCGGCGCTGCCCTCCCCGCTGTAGAACTCCGCGCGATTGGCCGCGATGTCCGCAGAGGTCGCGGTCACATAGGACGGACCGACCTCCGAGCGGAAGTGGACCTCGCGGATCGGGTGCCCGGCGGAGAACACGGCCAGCTTGACGAGGTCGAGCACCTGATTGACCCCGTGGATGTCGGTCGTGGAGTAGGTGCCGAGGATGTGGGCCAGTGCCTGTCGGTTGTCGATCAACTTTGTCGTCGAGAGCTGGTCCTTGGCCTGGCGAAGGAAGTCCTGCTGACGGGCCGCCCGCACCAGGTCGGTGTCCTCGTGGCGGAAGCGCACGTAGGCCAGCGCGTCGTAGTTGCAGAGCTTCTGATAGCCGGGCTGGAGGTTGATCTGGGCGTAGGGCTCGCCGCCGCCGGAGTTGTCGTTGAAGTAGCGGCGGTCCACGTCGGTGTAGATGCAGCCGACCCGGTCGACCGCGTGGCGGAAGCCGCCGAAGTCCATATCGATCACGTGGTTGATCGGGATGCCCAGCTCCCGGCGTACGGTGCGCACCGCGAGCCGTGGGCCGCCCAGGTTGTACGCGGCATTGATCTTCGCCGTCTGCACGCCCGTCCCGCGATAGATGTTGACCTTCAGATCGCGCGGGATCGACATGATCGACGTTGCGGCCTTGTCCGGGTCCAGCCGGATCAGCATCATCGTGTCCGAGTTGCCGCGCACGTTCTTCCCGTAGATCGAGCGATGGTCGGAGCCGAGCACCATGACCGTCTGCGGTCCTCCGACGTCGCCGCGTGTCAGGTCCGAGCCGAGCCTGAGACGGTTGGCCGAGGGAAGCTCGTCGGCGATGTTCTTGACCTCGAGCAGCGCCGCCGTCGCGGTGGCGGCCGCGCTCATGGCGACGATCAGCCCGAAGGCGATCGCGAAGCGCTTCCACATGCTGCGCGCCAGGCGCGGGATCTGCGGATCCATCAGGCGCCACCGCCCTCGACGGCCTCGAGGTCTGGGCCGGTGCGGCTCAGCGCGACCGGCAGCCCGCGCACGAATTCGGTCAGGGCCCGGCGATAGCGCCCCAGCGAGGCGATCGACACCCACTCCTCGGGCCCATGGTGGCCCGCGCCGACCGGGCCGAACTCGACCGCCGGCACGCCGGCCTGGAGGAACGACACCGCATCGGAGGCCCCGTCACGCCCGACGCTCAAAACCTCGCCTCCCTCGGAGCGGCGCACGGCGTCGCCGAGCGCGCGGACGTACGGGTGGGTACGTGACACCTCGGCCGGCACGCGCGTGAACGTGCGCGCGATCTCCACGTCGCCGAGCGCGCGGATCTGGGCCAGGATGTCCCCGGGGTCCTGGCCGGGCAGGTAGCGGATGTCCACGTCCATGGTGCATTCGTCGGGGACCTTGTTGAGGGCGTCGCCGCCGCCGATCCGGCCGAGGTTGATCGACGGGCGGTCGAAGAGGTCGGAGGACTCGCGCGAGAAGGGCAGCGACTCGATCGCGCGGAAGGTGTCGATCGCCTTGAGCACCGCGTTGTCGCCCAGCCACGGCGTCGAGCCGTGCGCGGCCTTGCCCGTCACCACGATGCGGATCGCGAGCACGCCCTTCGCCTGCACGCCGATGTGCAGGTCCGTGGGCTCGCCGGTGATGGCGAAGTCCCCGCGGTACCCGCCGCGCACGAGCGCCTCGGTGGAACGCTGGTCCACCTCCTCGGCCTCCTCGTCGGGGGCGCAGAGGAAACGCACGCACACGGCGCTCTGCGCGGCCGCCTCGCGCACGGCGCACATCATCGCCGCGAGGCCGCCCTTCATGTCGTAGGCGCCGCGACCGATCAGGCGGTCACCCTCGACGCGCGGCTCGAACTGGGCGGGTCGGCCCGGGACCACGTCGAGGTGCCCGTGCAGGATCACGGTGGGCGCGCCCGAGTCCACGGGGGCGCCGACATCGGCCTGGATCACCGGCAGACCCTCGTGGTCGGAGTCCCCGACGTCCACTTCGCGGGACTCGAGCCAACCCTTGACGAAGCCCGCAGCGGCACGGAGGCCGTCGAGCGTCGAGGTGTCGTAGGTGATCAGGCGCTCGGCGAGAGGCCGCTCGTCCATCACGCCGGAAAGGGTAGAGGAAGCGCCGGGCAGGGCTCGCCGCACGGGCCCGGTCGCTAGTCGCTGGTCGCTGGTCGCTAGTTCTTTTCTTCGAGGACGTTGAGGAAGGCCTGCCAGCGGCGCTTGTCGCGCTCGGCGACTCGCTCCGCCTCGGAGTCTTCCTCGGCCGCCTCGAGCTCCTGTTCGGCCCGCTTGAGCTTGTCCTGCAGCTCCGCTCGGTCGAGGTCGTCGGGGCGGTGCGCCTCCTCCACGAGCATGAGCGCGCGGTTGAAGCCGACCTGCAGGTAGCCCTCGCCCTGGGCGAACCGGATCACCTCGTTCTCGGACTCGTACAGCCGCAGCTCGGTGGGGTCCAGCATCGCCAGCAGCGGCGTGTGGTTGGCGAGGATGCCGATCGACCCGGTGGTCGTCCGCGTGGAGAGCATCTCGACCTCGCCGTCGAATACGGGTCCCTCCGGGCTGAGGATCTCGACCGGGAACTTCGTGCGCGCCATGGGTGCCCGCTACTCGTCCCCGGAGTCCTCTTCGCCCCGGCGGTCGGCCTCGTCGTCGGACTGCTTCGCCTCGTCGTCCTCGGCCTTCTCCTCGCCATCCTCGGCCTTCTCCTCGCCGTCCTCGGCCTTCTCCTCGCCGTCCTCGGCCTTTTCCTCGCCGCCCGCCTCGGCCACGACCTGATCGATCGTGCCCTTGAGCAGGAACGCGCGCTCGGGGACCTCGTCGTGCTTGCCCTCGAGGATCTCCTTGAACCCGCGGATCGACTCGGCGATCGGGACGTATTCGCCGGGCGTCCCGGTGAATTGCTCGGCGACGTTGAACGGCTGTGAGAGGAAGCGCTCGATGCGGCGGGCACGGTTCACCGCCAGCCGGTCCTCGTCGGAGAGCTCCTCGATGCCCAGGATGGCGATGATGTCCTGCAGCTCCTTGTAGCGCTGCAGCGTCTCCTTGACCTCGTTGGCGACCTCGTAGTGCTCCTCGCCCACGATCTCGGGCTTGAGGATCGTCGAGGTGGAGTCCAGCGGATCGACCGCCGGGTAGATGCCCTTCTCCGAGATCGACCGGGAGAGCGTCGTGGTCGCGTTGAGGTGGGCGAAGACGGACGCCGGCGCCGGGTCGGTCAGGTCGTCCGCGGGGACGTAGATCGCCTGAACCGAGGTGACCGAGCCCTTCCGGGTCGAGGTGATCCGCTCCTGGAGCTGGCCCATCTCCGTCTCCAGCGTTGGCTGGTAGCCGACCTGCGAGGGCATCCGCCCGAGCAGCGCCGAGACCTCCGACCCGGCCTGCACGAACCGGAAGATGTTGTCGATGAACAGCAGCACGTCCTGGCCGTCCACGTCGCGGAAGTACTCCGCCATCGTCAGGCCGGAGAGCGCCACGCGCATGCGCGCTCCGGGCGGCTCGTTCATCTGGCCGAACACGAGCATGGTCTTCTCGAGCGTGCCCGACTCCTTCATCTCCAGCCACAGGTCGTTGCCCTCGCGCGAGCGCTCGCCGACCCCGCAGAACGCCGACAGGCCGCCGTGCTCCTGCGCGAGGTTGTTGATCAGCTCCTGGATCAGCACGGTCTTGCCCACGCCGGCACCGCCGAACAGGCCGACCTTGCCGCCCTTGGCGTAGGGCGCGAGCAGGTCGATGACCTTGATGCCGGTCTCGAACATCTCGTTGGTCGGGATGAGGTTTTCGACATCCGGCGCGGGCCGATGGATCGGCCAGCGTTCCTCGGTCTCCACCGGGTCACCCAGATCGATCGTGTCGCCGAGCAGGTTGAAGATGCGCCCGAGCGTCTCGCGGCCGACCGGTACCGTGATCGGGCCGCCGGTGTCGATCACCTCCATGCCGCGGGCGAGCCCGTCGGTGGCGTCCATGG
Organism: Solirubrobacteraceae bacterium; assembly: GCA_033855795.1. Lineage (GTDB taxonomy): Bacteria > Actinomycetota > Thermoleophilia > Solirubrobacterales > Solirubrobacteraceae > JALYZC01. Next base: position 8,392 of record JAWVFS010000211.1, read on the forward strand.
CCACCGCGCGCACGCGGTCGTCGCCGAGGTGCTGCTGGACCTCGCAGACGAGCACCTTCTCCTCGGCACCCGCACTGACGCCCTCGGCCTCCTCCCCGGTGTCCGGCTTGGCGATCGTGATCGCGTGGTTGATCTCGGGCAGATCATCGGGGAACACGGCCTCGATCACGACGCCCTGGATCTCCTCGATGCGGCCCTTGTTCGTGCCGTCCTTCTTGCCGTTGCTGCTCGCTTCCATAAGTCTCGGTGTCTCCTCGATGGTTAGCCGAGCGCCTCGGCGCCGGCGACGACTTCCATGATCTCCTGCGTGATCTCGGCCTGGCGGGCCCGGTTCATCTCCAGCGTAAGATCCTCGATGACCTCGCCCGCGTTGTCGGACGCGCTGCGCATCGCGGTCATGCGCGCGCCCAGCTCGGAGGCGCTGGACTCCAGCAGTGCGCGGTAGGTCGAGATCTCGACGTAGTCGGGCACCAACCGCTGGAGGATCTCCTCCGGGTCGGGCTCGTACTCGACCAGCGCGCGCCGGTCCTTCTCGTCCGCGCCCCCCTCGTCCGCGTCGCCGCCCTTGTCCTCGTCCTCGTCCTCGTCCTCGTCCTCGCCGAAGATGCTCGCCTCCTGCAGCGGCAGGAGCGTCTCGCGCCGGACCTCCTGGACCAGTGGCGAGATGTAGCCGTTGTAGAAGATCTCCACGCGGTCGACCTTCTCGTCGATGTAGGCCGTCATCAGGTCCTGGGCGATTTGCCGTGCGTCCGGGAAGTTGGGCCGCTCCGTGAACCCGACGTAGGAGCCGGCGACATCCAGGCCGCGAAAGGTCAGCGACGAGACCCCGCGGCGCCCCGACGCGTACCACTGCACGGAGCGGCCTTCGCCCTCGTGCTCGCGTCCCGCGCGGGTACCCGCCCGCAGGATCTGGGAGTTGAATGCGCCCGCGAGCCCGCGGTCGCCGGTGACGAGCAGCAGCCCGACCGCGTTCTCCGACTCGTGCTGCTTCAGGATCGGCAGGCTCGGAACGTTGTCCGCGGCCTCGGCGGCCTGGCGCGTCATGCGGCGAATCGCGTCGGCGTAGGGCCGCAGGTGCTCGATCCGCTGCTCGGCGCGGCGCAGCCGTGCCGCGGCGACCATCTCCATCGCGCGGGTGATCTTGCGGATGTTCTGGACGCTCGCGATGCGGTTCTGGACGTCGCGCTGGCTGGACATCAGGCTTCGGCGGTCTCCTTCTCGGCCTCTTCGGACTCGCCCTCCTTGTCCTCCTTGTCCTCCTTGGACTCATCGTCGCCCTCGCCCTCGTCCGGCTTCTCCTCGTCGCGGTCGCGCTGGCTGACGCGGTCGGACTCGCCCTCGTCCATCGGCTGGCCCTCCTCGTCGAGGTCGTAGCCGAAGTCGTCCGCGAACTCCGACACGAGCTTGTCCAGCGCCTGCTGGGTCTCGTCCGACCAGTCGCCCTCGGCGATCTTCTCGAGTTGGTCCGAGGCCTCGGAGTGCGCCCGCTCGGTCAGGCTCGCGAGGAACTCGCCGACCCTGTCGACCTTGATGCGGTCGAGGTAGCCGTTCATGCCGGCGAAGATCTGCACGACCTGCTCCTCGACGGACAGGGGCTGGCGCTCGTTCTGGTTGAGGGTGGCCACGAGCCGGTCGCCCCGCGCCAGCGTGCGCTGCGTCTCGACGTCGAGGTCGGAGCCGAACTGCGCGAAGGCCTCGAGCTCCCGGTACTGGGACAGGTCGAGCTTCAGCCGCCCCGCGACCTTGCGCATCGGCGTGATCTGGGCGTTCCCGCC
>JAWVFS010000212.1:0-4609 GCA_033855795.1 Solirubrobacteraceae bacterium
AGCGCTGGCTCGCCGAGCGGCGGGGTCTGCGGTTCGACTCATACGACGAGCTGTGGGACTGGTCGGTGCGCGACCTCGAGGGCTTCTGGTCCTCGATCTGGGAGTTCTGCGAGGTGCGCGCGTCGCACCCGTACGAGCGGGTGCTGGGAAGTCGCGAGATGCCCGGCGCCGAGTGGTTCCCGGGTTCCACGCTCAACTACGCCGAGCACGTCTTCGCGCGCGAGCGCCCGCACGACGTGGCGATCATCCACCGGTCCGAGACGCGCCCGGACGGTGAGCTGACGTGGGCCGAGCTGCGCGCGCAGGTGGCGCGCTGCGCGGCGGGGCTGCGCGCGCTCGGCGTCGAGAAGGGCGACCGGGTCGCGGCCTACATGCCGAACGTGCCCGAGACGGTCATCGCCTTTCTCGCGACGGCCAGCATCGGCGCGATCTGGTCGAGCGCCGCGCCGGAGTTCGGCGCGCGCAGCGTGATCGACCGGTTCAACCAGATCGAGCCGAAGGTGCTCTTCACCATCGACGGCTACCGCTACGGGGGCCGGGAGTTCGATCGGCTGGACCTCGTCGCCGGACTGCAGCAGGAGATGCCCACGCTCGAGCGCACCGTCGTGCTGCCGTACCTCAACGCCTCGCTCAGCGACGAGCGCGGGGACCTCGAGGGCCTGCGCGACGCGATGATCTGGGACCAGCTGCTCGCGTTCGACCACGAGCTGACCTTCGAGCAGGTCGCGTTCGACCACCCGCTGTGGGTGCTCTACTCCTCGGGCACGACCGGGCTGCCCAAGGCGATCGTCCAGGGGCACGGCGGCATCCTGGTCGAACAGCTCAAGAAGGGCTTCCTGCACCTCGATCTCCACGAGGGCGACCGGATGTTCTGGTTCACCACGACCGGGTGGATGATGTGGAACTTCCTGGTGGGCTGCCTGCTGCCGGGCGCCACGATCTGCCTGTACGACGGCAACCCGGGGCACCCGGACCTGAACGTGCTCTGGGATTTCGCTCGCGATGCCGAGATGACGTGCTTCGGGACGAGCGCGAGCTTCGTCGCCTCGTGCATGAAGGCGGGGATCGAACCGGGACGCACGCACGAGCTTCCCCACCTGCGCAGCGTGGGATCGACCGGATCGCCCCTCTCGCCGGAGGGCTTCCGCTGGATCTACGACGAGGTCAAGCCCGACCTCTGGCTGTACTCGACCAGCGGCGGGACCGACGTGTGCACGGCGTTCGTCGGCGGCTTGCCGACGCTCCCCGTCTACCTGGGTGAGCTGCAGTGCCGCGCGCTGGGCGCCGCGGTTCGTGCCTTCAACCCCGACGGCAACGAGCTGATCGACGAGGTGGGGGAACTGGTCATCACCGAGCCGATGCCCTCGATGCCGCTCTTCTTCTGGAACGACCCGGACGGCGCGCGCTATCGCGCGTCGTACTTCGAGATGTACCCGGGGATCTGGCGCCACGGGGACTGGATCGAGATCACCGACCGCGGCACGGCCGTGATCTACGGCCGCTCGGACTCGACCATCAATCGCCACGGAGTGCGGATGGGGACGAGCGAGATCTACCGCGCCGTACTGGCGATCCCCGAGGTCGAAGACGCGCTGGTGGTGGACGTCCCGCGGCCGGGGACCGAGGGCTGGATGCCCCTGTTCGTGGTCCTGGCCGAGGGCGCGACGCTCGACGACGACCTCAAGGCGGCGATCAAGCGCCACGTGCGCGAACACTGCTCGCCCCGCCACGTGCCCAACGAGATCTACGCCATCGACGAGGTCCCGCGCACGCTGTCGGGCAAGGTGCTCGAGATCCCGGTGAAGAAGATCCTGATGGGCACCTCGCCCGAGAGCGCGGCCAGCCGTGACTCGCTTGCCAACCCGGCGTCGCTGGACTTCTTCGTCGACCTGGCCGGCTCGCTCGAGACGGCCTCCTAGGTCCTCCGCCGCCCGATGTCGGCGTCGAGCCGGTCGACCAACCCGAGGCAGAGTTCGAGCGCGGCCGACATCGCGCCCGGATCGAGCGCCTCGGGGACATCGGTGTTCTGGTGGGCGCCCGGCGCCAGCCCTTCGGCGTCGAGGCACCCGATCGCGATGGCGGGATACCCGGCGGCGCGGGCCACGTAGGCACCAGAGCACGAGGCGCCGCGGTGTCGATCGGCGCCGAGGTGGCGCTCCTCCTCGGCCACGCCCTCCGCCAGCTCGACCAGGCGCGGGTGCAGGCGCAGCGGCAGGCCGAGTCCGTCCCGGGTCCAGTAGCGCGGCCGGCCGCGGCCGCAGGGGCGCAGCTCGAGCAGCGCCGCGTCCTCGCGTTTCAGACGCCGCCGGCGCATGCGCCGCACCTGCGCGCGCATGCCCAGCGCCGGGCCCTCGCCCGCGCCCGCGAGCACGAGGTCGACCGCGAGGTGCTTTGGCGGGTCGCGGTCGAGGGCGTCGGTCAGGGCGAGCGCCACGGCCACGGCGCTGGCGTCCGCGTTGGCGCCTGGGGCGGGCTGGGACAGGGCCACGTCGAGCAACAGCGCCAGCGCGAAGAGGATCACGATGCTCCCCGCGAGCTGGACGATGCGCAACGGGGTCGCGGGACCCCCGGCGACGCGCAGTGCGGCGACGGCCGTGAGGACCGCAACGGTGCCGAGGAGGACCGTGACCGCGCTCGGCGCGTGGCCGCGGAACACGCGGCTCGCCGCCCGCCGCAGGCCGTCGCGGTAGACGAGTCCGCTGCGGCCGGCATCGTAGTGGGCGGTCACGATCAGCCGCGCGGCGGGCCGGGGCTGCTCGCGCGCGCGCGGGGGTGCGGGCGCGCGTACATTCTGCGTGGCGCGCCGGCGCATCAGCAGGCGAAGCACCGGCACGCGCGCGGCGACGTCGAGCCAGAGCGACACCAGCGTCACGGCCAGGACGGCCAGGCCGGCGACCGGCACGCTCACCAGGAGGACGCTGCCGACCACGGCGAACAGGGCGTGGAGCGCGTACACCCAAGCCCACTGCGGCCGAACCCACACCGTGTCGAGCTCCGCCTCGCGCCCGCCGTCGCGCAGCGACCGCGCCAGCCACAGCGCGGCTCGGCGCTCGGCGTCGGTGCAGGGCCCGCGGCCGGTGAATCCGACGAGGGCGCGGACGGTCTGTATCGCCTCCATGGCGGCGCGATCATCCCATTTCACCTGGCCCCGCCCATCCGGCCCGCGCGGGGTGGGCGCTAGGCTCCGGCGCCATGGACGCCGCCGAGCTGGCATTCACCGGAGTCGTGCGACAGGCCGAGCTGGTCCGGGCCGGCGAGGTCGCGCCGCGCGAGCTGGTCGAGACCTACCTCGAGCGCATCGACCGACTGGACCCGCGGCTCAACGCGTTCCGCAGCGTGTACCGGGAGCGCGCGGTGGCGGAGGCCGACCAGGCGGCGGCGCGGCTGAAGGCCGGCGATGAGCGCCCGTTGCTCGGGGTGCCCGTGGCGATCAAGGACAACACCGATGTCGCGGGCGATGTCACCACGCACGGGACGAACGCCTACGGCGAGGCCGCCCGCGAGGACGCCGAGGTCGTCAGGCGCGTGCGCGCCGCCGGCGCGATCGTGCTCGGCCGGACCCACGTGCCGCCGTTGTGCGCGCTGCCGTGCACCGAGTCGCCGACGTGGGGCATCACCCGCAATCCCTGGGACGTCAACCGCACGCCGGGCGGATCGAGCGGGGGCTCTGGCGCCGCGGTCGCCGCCGGCCTGGTCGGCGCAGCCCTCGGCACGGACGGCGCGGGCTCGATCCGCTTTCCCGCAGCCCATAACGGCCTGTTCGGGCTCAAGCCGCAGCGCGGACGCATCTCGCTGGCGCCGCTGCCCGAGCACTGGCATGGGATGAGCGTCGTGGGGTGGCTGACCCGCGGGGTGGCCGACGCCGCGCTGATGTACGACGCCACGATGGGGAACGTCCCCTCCGACCGGGAGCCGACGCCTCCGCCGGAGCGGTCGTTCGCCGAGGCTGCGACCTCGGCGCCCGGGAAGCTGCGCGTCGCCTACTCGCTGCGCCCGCCGCCCGGCACGATCGGCGCCGGACCGGACGCCGACGTGCGGCGCGCGCTGCTCGAGACCGCCGAGCTGCTGCGCTCGCTCGGGCACGAGGTGCACGAGCAGGACCTCGACATCCCGCTGGACGCCGTGTCCCACGGCGTCGTGCGCACGGTCCGGGGCATCGCCGACGAGGCGCGCACGCTGCCCCACTACGAGCGGCTGGACCGGCGTTTCCGCCGCGTCACCCGACTGGGTGAGCTGATCCCGGCGGCGGCACTCGCCCGCGCCCTGGCGGCCGAGTCGGGGGTGGCCGAGCGCGTCAACCGGATCTTCGACGACCACGACGTCGTGCTCACGCCCGTGGCGCCGGAGCCGCCCTTCGAGGTCGGGCGCTGGGAGGGGCGCGGGATGCTCTGGACCCTCAACGGCGGCGCTCGCATGATCGCCTTCACGGCGCTGTGGAACCAGACGGGACAGCCCGCCGCGGCAGTTCCGGCCGGGTCGACGGCCGGCGGGCTTCCGCTGTCCGTGCAGCTCGTCGGTCGTCCGAACGACGAGGGCACGTTGCTCTCGCTCGCGGCGCAGCTCGAGGCCGAGCGCCCGTGGGCCGACCGCCGGCCGCCGGTCTCCTGAG
>JAWVFS010000213.1:0-5779 GCA_033855795.1 Solirubrobacteraceae bacterium
TCCGAGGACAAGTGGTTCCACGACTCCGTCCACAGCTACACGAACGCCTCGACGATCCTGCGCGAGGACTTCCGCGACACCGAGGACCTCGACGGCCTCTTCTCCGGTTATGACCCGGAGACGGGGACCTACGACCCGGGGTCCTGGCAGTACGAGGGCCTGGAGATCGGCGCGGCCGCCGGCCAGCGCGAACAGGGCGTCGGACTGACGGGTGAGCAGGCCCACGGGGCGCATGGCGGTGAGCTCAAGGGCGCTGAGCTCAGACACGGCGAGCCGCCCGACGTGGACGACACACTCGAGGACCCGCGCTGCATCTTCCAGGTGGTCAAACGCCATTACTCGCGCTACACGCCCGAGATGGTGGAGCGCGTGTGCGGCGTCCCGCGCGAGTCGTTCCTCGAGGTGGCCGAGGCCCTGTGCGAGAACTCGGGGCGGGAGCGCACGTCGGCCTTCTGCTACGCGGTGGGATGGACACAGCACACGGTCGGCGTCCAGAACATCCGCGCCGCCGCGATCGTGCAGCTCCTGCTGGGCAACATCGGACGGCCGGGCGGCGGCATCCTGGCGCTGCGCGGGCACTCCTCCATCCAGGGCTCGACCGACATCCCGACCCTCTACAACATCCTGCCCGGCTATCTCCCGATGCCGAGCAGCCAACGGGAGACCACGCTCGACCGATACGCCGAGCGAAACTCGCCCCGAACGGGCTTCTGGGCCAACACGCGCGGCTACCTCGTATCGCTGCTCAAGGCATGGTGGGGCGACGCGGCAACGGCCGAGAACGAGTTCTGTTTCGGGCATCTGCCCCGCCTCTCGGGCGATCACTCGCACTACCAAACGGTGGCCGCGATGAACGACGGCGAGGTCGAGGGCTACTTCGTCATGGGCGAGAACCCGGCGGTCGGTTCGGCGAACGGCAGGATGCAGCGCCTGGGCTTGGCCAAGCTCGATTGGCTGGTCGTGCGCGACTTCACCGAGACCGAGACCGCCGCGTTCTGGCACGAATCCCCGGAGATCGAGAGCGGCGAGCTCCGGACCGAGGACATCGGCACCGAGGTGTTCCTCATGCCGGCCGCGACGCACACCGAGAAGGACGGCACGTTCACGAACACGCAGCGCCTCCTCCAGTGGCACCACAAGGCCGTCGAGCCGCCGGCCGACACGCGTTCGGAGCTCTGGTTCATGCACCAGCTGACGCTTCGTGTGAAGCAGAAGCTGGCCGACTCGAGTGAGCCGAGGGACCGAGCGATCCTCGACCTGGTGTGGGACTACCCGACCGAGGGACCGCACGGCGATCCCAGTGCCGACGCCGTGCTCGCCGAGATCGGGGGCTTCGACGCCCAGGGCAAAAGCCTCTCCGACTACCTCCCGTTGGCCGACGACGGCTCGACCCGCTGTGGCTGCTGGATCTATGCCGGCTGCTATGCCGACGGTGTCAACCAGACCGCGCGGCGCAGGCCGGGGCAAGAGCAGAGCTGGGTCGCCCCCGAGTGGGCGTGGGCGTGGCCGATGAATCGCCGCATCCTTTACAACCGCGCCTCGGCGGATCCCGCCGGCCGGCCGTGGTCGGAGCGCAAGCGCTACGTCTGGTGGGACGAGGGCGAGGGCAGGTGGACCGGTCCCGACGTCCCGGACTTCACGCCCGACAAGCGGCCCGACTACATCCCGCCCGAGGGCGCAAGGGGTCCGGACGCGCTGCGCGGCGACGCGCCGTTCATCATGCAGGCCGACGGTCGAGCGTGGCTCTTCGCGCCCACGGGGCTGACCGACGGGCCGCTGCCGACGCATTACGAGCCGCACGAGTCGTTGTTCGACAACCCGCTCTACGGACGGCGCTCGAACCCGGCACGCCAGCGTCTCGATCGCCCCGAGAACCCGTACAACCGCGAGGACGGGCGCTTTCCCTACGTCTTCACCACCTACCGGCTGACCGAGCACCACACCGCCGGGCAGATGTCCCGCACGCTTCCCTACCTGTCCGAGCTTCAGCCCGAGTTCTTCTGCGAGGTCTCGCCCGAGCTGGCGGCCGAGCGCGGGCTGGAGCACGGAGACTGGGCGACGATCGTGACGTCACGGGCGGCCGTGGAGGCGCGGGTCCTCGTCACCGAACGGATCCCGCCTCTGCGGGTGGAGGGCCGGATCGTCCACCAGGTCGGCCTGCCCTACCACTGGGGCGGCATGGGGTACAGCACGGGCGACGCCGCCAACGACCTGCTCGGCGTGGCGATGGACTCCAACGTCCAGATCGGTGAGTACAAGGCCGCGACCTGCGACATCCGCCCGGGCCGCCGCCCGCGCGGGGCGGACGTCCGCCGGCTGGTCGAGGAGTACCGGGATGGCTGAGCTCTTCGAGCTCGAAACGCACGCCTGGCCGGAGGCCTACGGCGATGAGGCCCGACCCCGCGTCGGGTTCTTCACCGACACGAGCGTGTGCATCGGCTGCAAGGCCTGCGAGGTCGCGTGCAAGGAGTGGAACCACGTCCCCGAGGACGGCCTCGACTTCACGGGGGATTCCTACGACAACACGGGCGAGCTGAGCGCCAACACGTGGCGCCACGTGGCGTTCATCGAGCAGCCCACGCGGGTGGACGGGGTCCAGGCCGAGGCCGACGGCGGGTTCCGCTGGCTGATGGCCAGCGACGTGTGCAAGCACTGCACCAGCGCGGCGTGCCTCGACGTGTGCCCGACGGGCGCGCTGTTCCGTACCGAGTTCGGCACGGTCGTGATCCAGGAGGACGTGTGCAACGGCTGCGGCTACTGCGTCAGCGCCTGCCCGTTCGGCGTGATCGACCGGCGCGAGGGTGACGGCCGGGCCTGGAAATGCACACTCTGCTACGACCGCCTAAAGGACGGTCAGGAACCGGCTTGCGCTAAGGCCTGCCCGACCGACTCGATCCAGTTCGGAGAGCTCGACGACCTGCGGGAGCGTGCGCAGGGGCGGCTGGCGGACCTACGGGGCGCGGGCGTCGAGGAGGCGCGGCTGTACGGCGACGACCCCTCGGACGGCGTCGGCGGCTTCGGCGCCTTCTTCCTGCTGCTCGACGAGCCCGAGACGTACGGGCTTCCGCCCGACCCGGTGGTCACCACGCGGGACCTGGGAGACATGTACCGGACCGCCGCGGTGGCCGCGGGAGCACTCCTGGTCGGCGTCGCGGCGGCCTTCGCGGGAGGCCGGAAATGAACCGGGGTCGCGGCGAGGCCGCCATGGTCCCCCGCGCCGAGCCTGCCTCCTACTACGGCCGGCCCGTCATCAAGGCGCCCGTGTGGTCTGCGGAGGTGCCCTGGTACCTGTTCGCCGGGGGCCTGGCCGGGGCCTCGGCGGTCCTGGGCACGGCGGCGGACGCCGCCGGCAATCACACCCTGGCGCGCCGCGCCTGGCTGCTCGCGTCGGCCGGTGTGACCGCCAGCCCGCCGCTGCTCGTCTCCGACCTCGGCCGCCCCGAACGCTTCCTGAACATGATGCGCGTGTTCAAGGTCACATCCCCAATGAGCGTGGGATCGTGGATCCTGGCGGCGAGCGGGGGTGCCACCACCGTCGCCACCGCCCACGAGCTGTTCGGATGGTTCGGGCGCCTCGGCCCGCTCGCGAAGCTCGCGTCGACGGCGCTCGGGCCAGCACTGGCGACCTACACCGGTGTGCTGGTGGCCGACACGGCCGTGCCCGCCTGGCACGAGGCCCGGCGCGAGCTCCCCTTCGTCTTCGCGGGCAGCGCCATGGCGAGCGCCGGCGCGGCGAGCCTCGCGCTGACGCCGCGGTCCCATGCCGCCCCCGCTCGGCGACTGGCGCTGGCCGGGGCCGCGCTCGAGCTCGGCGCCGCCGAGGCGATGACGCACGGCCTCGGCAGGCTCGGCGAGGTGTACCGCACCGGGCGGGCCGGACGCCTCGCGCGGGCGTCGCGGGCCCTCACGGCGGTGGGTGCCGGCCTCATCGGAGCGCGCGGCCGGCGCAGCCGCGCGATTGCGGTCGCCGGGGGCGCGGCCGTCCTGGCCGGCTCGGCGTGCCAGCGCTGGGCGGTGTTCGAGGCGGGCAGAGCATCCGCGGCCGACCCGAAGTACACGGTGGGTCCCCAGCGCGAGCGACTAGCGACTAGCGACTAGCGACTTCCACTACGGTCCGCGCCATAACGGACGCCATCATCATCGGCGCCGGCCCGAACGGGCTCGTGGCCGCGAACCACCTCGCCGACGCCGGCTGGGACGTCCTCGTGCTCGAGGCCAACGACGAGGTCGGAGGGGCGGTGCGCTCGGGGGAGCTCGTCGAGCCGGGCTTCACCTCCGACCTGTTCTCCGCCTTCTACCCGCTGGCCGTGGCCTCACCGGCCATCCGCGCCCTGCGCCTGGAGGAGCACGGCCTGCGCTGGTGCCGCTCGGCGCTCGCCTGCGCGCACCCAACGCCCGGGGGCGCCCATGCCGCCGTGGCCACCGGCGACGTGGACGCCACGGCCGCGACCTGCGAGACCTACGCCGCCGGTGACGGCGACGCCTGGCGCGCGCTGTACGGCCGCTGGGAGGACGTCGGCGACCGGCTCCTGGGCGCCCTCCTGACGCCCTTCCCGCCGCTGCGCGCAGCGGCCCGGCTGGCCGCCAAGCTCGGCCCGTCGGGCGTGCTCCCGTTCCTGCGCTTCGGGGTCCTGCCGGTGCGGCGGGCCGGCGAGGAGGAATTCGCGGGCGCCGGTGGCCCGCTGCTCCTGGCCGGCAACGCCCTGCACGCCGACTTCCTGCCGGAGTCGACCGGCAGCGCGCTGTTCGGCTGGCTGCTGGCCTCGCTCGCCCAGCAGGTCGGCTTCCCCGTGCCCGAGGGCGGGGCGGGACAGCTCAGCGCCGCGATGGCGCGGCGCCTGGAGGCTCGCGGCGGGCGCATCGAACGCGGCGCGCGCGTCGAGCGCGTGGTGGTTCGCCGCGGGCGTGCCGTCGCGGTCCGGACGGCGGACGGCCGCGAGTTGCCCGCGGGCCGCGCGGTGCTCGCCGACGTGGCGGCGCCGGCGCTCTTCCTCGAGCTGGTGGGCGAGGAGCACCTCCCGGCCGGCCTGCTCGCGGGGCTGCGCCGCTTCGAATGGGACAGCGGCACCGTGAAGGTGGACTGGACACTGGACGGGCCGATCCCGTGGGAGGCCGCGCCGGTGGGGGAGGCCGGGACCGTGCACGTCGGGCGGGACATGGACGAGCTCAGCCGCCACGCCCTGTCCCTGGCCATCGGCGAGGTGCCCGAGCGGCCGTTCCTCGTCCTCGGCCAGTACCACGCGATCGACCCGACCCGGGCACCGGAGGGCAAGGAGGTGGCGTGGGCGTACACCCACGTGCCCCAGCGCGTGCGCGGCGATGCCGCGGGGGAGGGGCTGACGGGCACGTGGGACGAGCGCGAGTCGGCCGCCTTCGCCGACCGCATCGAGGCGCAGGTCGAGCGCTTCGCGCCCGGCTTCCGCGATCGCATCCGGGCGCGGCACGTGTTCGACCCGCCCAAGCTGCAGGCCGCCGATGCCAACCTCGTCAGCGGGGCCCTGAACGGCGGAACCGCCCAGATCCACCAGCAACTCGTGTTCCGGCCCGCGTCGGGCCTGGGCCGGCCCGAGACGCCGGTCGGCGGGCTGTACCTCGCCTCGGCGTCGGCTCACCCCGGCGGGGGCGTGCACGGCGCCTGCGGGGCCAACGCAGCCCGGGCCGCGCTGGCCGCGGCGCCCGGCCTGCGGCGCGCGCTGGCGGCCCGCCTGGCGCGCTAGCGCCCGCTGCTAGCCCTTCACCTCGAGGCCTCCGGGGCCGACGCGCAGCGTGCGGCGTCCGG
>JAWVFS010000214.1:0-8489 GCA_033855795.1 Solirubrobacteraceae bacterium
GGCGGCCGTCGAGGATGCGGCCGGTGAACTCGTCGATGATCTTGACCTCGCCGTCGATCACCGCGTAGTCGACGTCGCGCTTGTACAGCGACTCGGCCTTGAGCGCCTGGATCAGGTGGTTGACGAGGTGGCCGTTCTCCGCCCGGTAGAGGTGGTCGATCCCGAGGAACTTCTCGGCCTTGGCCACGCCGCGCTCGGTGACCGCCACGGTCTTGTGCTTCTCGTCGAACTCGAAGTCGAAGTCCGCGACGAACTCCTTCTTGGCGCGCTGGTCCATGCCCGTCGGGGTCTTGCCGGAGTCCATCTGCGGCGCCAGACGGGCGAACTTGGCGTAGAGGTCGGCCGCCTGCTCCGGCGCGCCGGAGATGATCAGCGGTGTCCGCGCCTCGTCGATGAGGATGTTGTCGACCTCGTCGACGATCGCGAACTGGTGCGCGAAGGAGTGGCGCTTGGCGTTGGCGTCGACGTCGACCCAGTCCTCGGGCTTCTCGCGCGCGCCGTGCTGGACCTTCTCCTCGAGCGTCGTGGCCATGTTGTCGCGGAGGTAGTCGAACCCGAACTCCGAGTTCGTGCCGTAGGTCACGTCGGCGGCGTAGGCGGCCTGCTTCTCCTCGTAGGGCTGCATGTTCTGCCGGATCCCCACGGTGACCCCGAGCGCGTCGTAGATCGGCTTCATCCACTCGGCGTCGCGGCGGGCGAGGTAGTCGTTGACCGTGACGAGGTGCACGCCGTTGCCGGCGAGCGAGTTCAGGACGATCGGGAGCGTGGCGGTGAGCGTCTTGCCCTCGCCGGTCTTCATCTCGGCGATCGCCCCGTCGTGCAACACCATGCCGCCGATCATCTGCACGTCGAAGTGGCGCAGACCGAGCGTGCGCTTGGACGCCTCGCGCGTCAGCGCGAAGCTCTCGTACAGCAGGTCGTCGAGGGTCTCGCCGTCGCGGGCCCGCTCACGCAGCTTCTCGGCCTCTTGGCGGAGCTCCTCGTCGGTGAGGAGCTCCATCTCGGGCTCGAAGGCGTTGATGCGGTCCACCCGCTGGGCGTAGCCCTTGTATTGCTTGGCCTCGCCGAGGCGAAGTGCGCGGTCAAGAATGCCCATACGGGCTTAGCGTAGCAACGGCTGGGAGACGTTCAGGAGGCGGGTGAGACGTTGCCGCGGATGGTCGCAGCACGCGACTCGCGGCGCTTGCGGCGCTTGTCGCGGTGACGCTTGACCTGGCGCGCCAGCTCCTCGGCGCAGAGGTTGATCGAGTGGATCATGTCGCGCGATGCATCGTGCGCGCGCAGTGTGACCCCCTTGAGGTGGAGCGTCACCTCGGCCACCTGGGAATCGGCGATCGCCGGGTTGCGCTCCTCCTTGACCTCGACCTCCAGCTCCGCCAGCGGGGAGACCTGCTTCGCGATCTTTCCGAACCTCCGCTCCACGTAGTCCCGGATGTCGTCCGTGACCGGAGTGTTGCGCCCTTTGATCGCGATCCGCATGGGACCTCCTCAGTGAGTGACGTGGTGGCCTGATGCTACGCCCGAAACGGCCGTTTGTCAGCCCCCACGCAGGGCCCGCGCATAGGTCACGCACGCGACGCGTTGCGCGCCGCCGGAGCGCAGAGCGGCCGCGCACGCCCGGAGCGTCGCGCCGGTGGTGTGGACATCGTCGACGAGCACCGGGTGGACGGGCGTCCGGCCTGTCGCGACGACGTTCAACCGGTCCGGCGCCAGCCGCGCGGCGCGCGATGCCCCGACCTGTCGCACGCCCGATCCCTGGCGGCGCAGCGCGGCGTTCCGCGGCAGCCCCGTGCGGCGAGCCAGCGCCCGCGCGAGCTGCTCCGCCTGATCGAAGCCGCGCGCACGCCGGCGGCTCGCGGCCGCCGGCACGGGGACGAGGACGGCGGGCGCCGCGAGCAATCCCACCGGCGCCGTCGCCGCGATCTGCGCCGCCATCAGATCGACCACCGGCAGATGGCCGCGAAACTTCAGCGCCGCCACGAGCGAGCGCGCCGGGCCGTCGTGGGCCAGCGGCGCCCAGGCCGCGTGGAAGGGGGCTCCGGCCGCCGGGCAGGGCCGGCACGGCGCCGGCAGCGCGCAGCGCGGGCAGCGCGGCTCGGGCAGCCACGGGAGGGCCCACCGGCAGCGCGGGCACAGCGGCTCACCGGCGCGCGTGAGCGGCCGCCGGCACGCGAGGCAGGCCGGCGGCACGAGGAGGGCTACGAGCTCGTCGGCGAGGCGGCTGAGCATCCCACGCCCACCCTGGCCGGCGGCGCGTTGCGCGTGGCGCGCGGACTGCGACAATCGCGCGCGGTGGCTCCCGACTACTCGTGGACGCTGAACCCCGGAGTGCTCTTTGCGCTCGCGGGGGCGCTGGTCATCTATGTGCGTCGCTGGCGAGCGGCCCGCCTGGAGGCTGGGCCGGGGGCGGCGAGCGGCTGGCGGCTGACCTCGTTCGCCGCCGGCATCGGCGCCCTGTTCGTGGCGCTGATCTCGCCGGTGGACCGCCTCGGCGAGCAGCTCTTCGTCATGCACATGGTTCAGCACCTGCTGATCGTCGACGCGGCGGCGATCCTCCTCACCCTGGGACTGACCAAGGTGATCCTGCGCCCGGTCACCCGCCGGATCCAGCGCATCGAGCAGGCCGCCGGCCCGCTCGCGCATCCGGCCACGGCGCTCGTGCTCTACGTGGCCGGCATGTGGCTGTGGCACGTGCCCGCGCTGTACGACGCCGCCCTCGAGCACCCGCTGCTGCACGCCCTCGAGCACGTGACGTTCGCGGCGATCGGGCTCCTGTACTGGTGGCACGTCCTATCGCCCATCCGCAACCGCCGGCGGCTGGGCGGGCTCGGCCCCGTGGCCTACATGTTCACCGGCAAGATCGGCCTCGGGCTGCTCGGCGTCCTGCTGACCTTCTCCCCCACGGTCCTCTACACGTTCTACGAGCACCGCCCGCACTACTGGGGGCTGACGTCGCTCGAGGACCAGTCGATCGGGGGCGCGACGATGGCGCTCGAGCAGGCGATCGTGATGGGCGTGGCGATGGTGTGGCTGTTCCTGCGGGCGCTGGGAGAGGCCGAGCGCGAAGAGGAGCGGGCCGAGCGCTACGGCGCGGCCTGACCCCGAGCGGTTGCGGCCGTACTCACGGACGTGACCACTATCGCCACACGTCGAGGTACTCCTCCTGGGCCGGCGTGAGGGCGTCGATCTCGACCCCGAGCGCCGCGAGCTTGAGCCGCGCGACCTCGCGATCGATCGCGTCGGGAACCGGATGGACGCCCGGCGCGAGCTCGCCGGCCCGGCGCACCAGCTCCTCGACGCACAGGGCCTGCAGGGCGAAGGAGACGTCCATGACGGCAGCCGGATGCCCCTCGGCGGCGGCGAGGTTGACCACTCGGCCGCGCGCCAGGAGGTGCAGCTTCCGGCCGTCGTCGAGGTCGTAGCGTTCGACCAGCGGCCGCACCTGCTCGGGATCGTCCCGGGCCGCGCCGCGCAGCTCGTCGAGGTCGATCTCCACGTCGAAATGTCCGGCGTTGGCGAGCACCGCGCCGTCCTTCATGCGCGCGAAGTGCTCGCCGCGCAGGACCGAGCGCGAGCCGGTCACGGTGATGAACAGGTCGCCGCGAGCGGCCGCCGCGAGCGCCGGCATCACCTCGAAGCCGTCCATGCGCGCCTCCAGCGCGCGCATCGGGTCGACCTCGCACACTAACACGGCCGCGCCGGCGCCGCGGGCGCGGTCCGCGATGCCCTTGCCGGCCCAGCCATAGCCGACGACGACCAGCGTGTGCCCCGCCAGCAGCAGATTCGTGGCGCGCAGGACCCCGTCCAACGCCGACTGCCCGGTGCCGTGACGGTCGTTGAAGGCCCGCTCGGATACCGCCTCGTTCACCGCCAGCACGGGATAGGCGAGCCGTCCCGCGGCGTCCAGCCGGCGGATGCGCACCAGCCCCGTCGTGGTCTCCTCGATGCCGCCGAGCACATCGGCGGGCGGTCCGGGCGCGTGCAGCGCGGCCAGTAGGTCGGCCCCGTCGTCGATGGTGACCTGGGGAGCGGCGGCGGCCAGCGCGGCAACGTGAGCGGCCACGGCCTCCGGGCCCTCGCCGTGCTCGGCGCGAACCTCCACGCCGCGACGCACGAGCGCGGCCGCGACCTCATCCTGGGTGGACAGCGGGTTGGCCGCGCACAGCGCGACGTCGGCGCCGCCCTCGGCCAGCGCGGCAACGAAGTTCGCCGTCTCGGCGGTCACGTGCAGGCAGGCGGCGACACGGACGCCGTCCAGCGGGCGCTCCACGGCAAAGCGCCCGCGGATCGAGCGCAGGACCGGCATCTGCCCCTCGGCCCACGCGACGCGCGCGTCCCCCTCCCCGGCGAGGGAGAGGTCGGCGACGTCGTGCGGGGGGAGCTTAGTAGCGGTAATGGTCCGGCTTGTAGGGCCCGTCGACCTTCACGCCGAGGTAGGCGGCCTGCTCGGGGGTCAGCTCGCTGAGCCGGGCTCCGAGCGCGTCGAGGTGCAGCCGGGCGACCTTCTCGTCGAGGTGTTTGGGCAGTACGTACACGCGCTTCTCGTACTCGTCGTTGGAGGCGAACAGCTCGATCTGGGCGATCGTCTGGTTGGCGAACGAGTTGGACATCACGAAGCTCGGGTGCCCGGTCGCGTTGCCCAGGTTCAGCAGCCGGCCCTCGGAGAGCACGATCACCGCGTGCCCGTCCGAGAACACCCACTTGTCCACCTGCGGCTTGATATTGATGCGCTCGATGCCCGCGGTGGCGGTCAGCCCGGCCATGTCGATCTCGTTGTCGAAGTGGCCGATGTTGCCGACGATCGCCTGGTGCTTCATACGGGACATGTCGGCGGCGGTGATGACATCGCGATTGCCGGTCGCCGTGACGAAGATGTCCGCCGTCTCGACAACGTCCTCCAGCGTGGCGACCTGGTAGCCGTCCATCGCGGCCTGCAACGCGCAGATCGGATCGATCTCGGTGACGATCACCCGCGCGCCCTGGCCGCGCAGCGACTCAGCGCAGCCCTTGCCCACGTCGCCGTACCCGCAGATGACGGCGGTCTTGCCGCCGATCAGCACGTCGGTGCCGCGGTTGATCCCGTCGATCAGCGAGTGACGGCAGCCGTACTTGTTGTCGAACTTCGACTTCGTGACCGAGTCGTTGACGTTGATGGCCGGGAACAGCAGGTCGCCGGTCTCGGCGAGCTGGTAGAGCCGGTGCACCCCGGTGGTGGTCTCCTCGGTCACGCCCATGATGCCCTCGGCGATCCGCGTCCACCTCTGGCCGTCCTCGGCGAGCGAGCGCTGCAGGACCGAGAGCACGACCTGGAATTCCTCGGACTCGGCGCTCGCCGGGTCCGGCACGGCGCCGGCCTTCTCGAACTCCGCGCCCTTGTGCACGAGCAGCGTGGCGTCGCCGCCGTCGTCGAGGATCATGTTGGGGCCGCCGTCGGACCAGGTCAGCGCCCGCTCCGTGCACCACCAGTACTCCTCGAGCGTCTCGCCCTTCCACGCGTACACCGGAATGCCCTGCGGCTCCTCGACGGTGCCGTCCGGTCCAACCACGACGGCCGCCGCGGCGTGGTCCTGAGTCGAGAAGATGTTGCACGACGCCCAGCGCACCGCGGCGCCCAGCGCGACCAGGGTCTCGATCAGGACGGCGGTCTGGACGGTCATGTGCAGCGAACCCGTCACCCGCGCACCGCTGAGCGGCTGCGCTGCGGCGAACTCGTCGCGGAGCGCCATCAGGCCGGGCATCTCGTGCTCGGCCAGGACGATCTCCTTGCGGCCGTAGTCGGCGAGGGAAAGGTCGGCCACCTTGAAGTCGGTGGCGGTCAGGGCGGCGGTGGTCGTCATGCAGCCTCCATCAGTTCGTTCAAGAGCTTGTTGTGCTTGTCCTGTTCCCAGCGCAGCCAGTCGCTCGCCGGAACCTCCTCGGGCCGGGCCGCGGACGCCTGCAGCCACGATCCAACCGCCTCCTGGAGATCGCCGTCCTCGCGCATCCGCCGGGCGAAGCCGACGTCGGACAGGGCGATGCCGAAGCGCTCGAGCAGCCCGCGCAGGGTGCGCAGCCGCTGCAGCTCACCGGCGCCGTAGAGGCGATACCCCCCGTCCGAGCGCCGGGGCACGATCAGCCCCGCCCGCTCGATGTAGCGAAGCATGCGCGGCGACCACCCGGTGGTCTCCGCCGCCTCGTTGATGGTCAGGGCGTCCATCGGCTCGCAACGTTATCACGAGCGTGTCAACGTTAGCGGACGAGCTCAGAAGAGCGGGTGGCGGTGCCAGCCGTCGATCACCGAGAGCAGCGCGAGCGCAAGCGCCACGCCGCCCCCGAGCGAGGCCGCCACGAGCATCCTCCGCAACCCTGAGCCGGGGATCGCGCGACGGCGAGCGGCGCCCCAGTCCCTCCGCACCGAGCGAGCCATCCGCGGGACGTACCAGAGAAAGTGGACCACGAACAGCGCACCCCAGATGAAGAAGCTCAGCTTGTGGAAGAACAGGACCTGGTCCGATCGATGCCCGAGCAGCATCAACCACACTCCGGTGACGAAGATCGAGATCGTCGTCACCACCAGCACGGGCGCAAGCAGGCGCAGTGCGAGCGGGGGCGGTCCCTTCTCGCGATACGCCCGCGATCCCGTGTAGTAGCGGACGAACCGATAGCCGGTGCTTCCGAGCTTCAGGGCGATGGGCGGGATGAGCACCATCCCGACGAACATGTGCACGCTCACCAGGCTGCGCATCTGCAGGATCGTGATCCCCTCCACGGCGAGCAGCACCGTGAGGACGAGCGCCGTCGCACTGGTCAGAACCTCGTTGCCCTCGGTTCCACCGAGGCGGTCCGCTTGGTGGCTTTGCTCCTGCGCCGCGGCGCGGCTTGCGGGGTTCGTCCCGACTGCGCTGGTCGCCATGCACGAACGTTCGGCGCAGACGCTCAAAACTCCGTGAACGCCACGTTAAGATCGTGTCAGGCCGCGGGGTCGGTGTCCCGGTCGAACAGGGCGGTTCGGAAGGCGCGCTCCTCGTCCTCGACGAGGTGCCCGCGGAGGTGCTCGGCGTCGAGCAGGATCCGGCGCTTGACCTCGCGCAGCGTCGCGTAAGGCTTGGCGGCGATCGCGCGGGCGATGTCGAGCGCGCGGGGGACGACGTCCGCAGAGGGCACGACCTCGGCGACCACGCCCGCGGCGCGGGCCTCGGGCGCGTCGATCACGCGCCCGGTGAGCACGAGCTCCCGTGCGAGCGGCTCGGGCAGCGCGGCGCGGGCTGCTGCGTAGGAGGGCGGGATCCCGCGCGGCAGCTCGGGGAAGCCGAACGCCGCGGCCTCGGACGCCACCCGAAGGTCGCAGTACAGCGCGAGCACGAATCCGCCGGCGATCGCCGGGCCGTTGATCGCACCGACCAGGGGCTTCGGGAATCGCGCGACCGTGCCGAACGCTGCGATGCTCGACTCGACCAGCCGCTCCCTGTTCGCGCGGTCGCCGCCGAACTGCGTCGTGTCCATGCCCGAGCAGAACGCGCTGCCCGCGCCCGTGAGGACGGCGCAGCCGACCTCGTCGTCGTCGGCCAGGCGGCCGAAAGCGTCCGCCAGCTCGAGGCGTAGGTCGATCGACAGCGCGTTGCGCTTCTCCGGCCGCTGCAGCGTGACCAGCGCGACGCCCTGCTCGAGCTCGAGCGAGAGGAGGCCGGTCACCTGGCGGCCACCGTCGTGACGTAGATCGAATTGGCCAGCCGGCTGCGTCCGCGGCGCGGCAGGACGTAGGCGGCGGTGACTCGCCCGCCGACGGCCGTGAGGCCGAAGTAGTCGCCGGTGCGCACCCCGGATCCGGGCAGGTAGCTGCCGGCGGCGTAGGACCGGCGGGCGAGCACCCGCACCAGCCCGAAGCTTCGTCCGCCATCGGCGGAGCGGTACAGGCGCAGTGTCGTTCCGTGGCGGCCGATTGCGTACATCCCCACCCAGAAGCGGCCGGCGTCGTCGCCGGTGACCGCGATCATGTCCTGCAGGCCGCCGAGCCGGCCGTCCACCCGCCGCGACGCGCGCCAGGAGTCGCCGACCGCGCGGGCGCAGCGCGCGCGGCCCGCGCTGCCCCAGCACGCAAGCGATGCCGACCCCGACGTGGCGAGCGAAGCGAGGCCGTAGGCGTTGCGGCCGATCCCCACGATCCGGCCGACGCTCCGCGGGGCGCCGAAGGTCACACCGCCGTCGTGCGAGGTGGCCACGAGGAGATCGCCTCGGTCCCCGGCCCGCGGCGATCCGACCCAGACGGTCTCGACCGCGCCATCGGCGCGCACGGCGACCTGGGGGCCGGTGGTGACGCCCCGCGGGAGCGACACGAGGACCGGCGGCGCGAAGGTCGCTCCGCCGTCGGTCGAGCGGGCGACGGCGATGCGACTCGACTGCCCCCCGAAGCGCGTTTGGATGCGATTCCACGCCTGGTACAGGGTCCCGGTTGTGCGATCGACCGCGAGCCAATCCTTGTCGTTCCAGGTGACGTCCGGCGGGAAGACGGC
>JAWVFS010000215.1:0-7439 GCA_033855795.1 Solirubrobacteraceae bacterium
CCGACGGTGTCGCCGGTGATCGCCGCGGCGTGGGCCTCGGAGCCCTTGCCGCCGAACGCGCCGTCCTCGATCAGCTTCTTCGCGTTGTCCCAGGCGCCGCCGCCCGCGGTCATCGAGATGGCCATGAACAGGCCCACGACGATGACCCCGATCAGCAGCCCGCCGAGCGCCTTGTCCGAGAGGATGCCGACGATCGTCGGCACCAGGATCGGGATCAGCGACGGGATGATCATCTCGCGCTGCGCGGCGCGGGTGACGATGTCCACGCACCGCGCGTAGTCGGGCTGCTCGGTGCGCTCCATGATCCCGGGCTTCTCGCGGAACTGGCGGCGCACCTCCTCGACGACGGCGCCGCCGGCGCGGCCCACCGCCTCCATCGACAGGGCGACGAACAGGTACACCATCATCCCGCCGATCAGCAGGCCGACGAGCACCGCCGGATCGTTGAGCACGAACCGGACCGCGTTGTGGCCGTTCTTGACCAGCTCCGTATTGAGCTCGGACTGGAAGGCGCTGAACAGCACCAGCGCCGCCAGGGCGGCCGAGCCGATCGCGTATCCCTTCGTCACCGCCTTGGTCGTGTTGCCGACCGCGTCCAGCTTGTCGGTGATGGTGCGGACCTCCTCGGGGAGCTCGGCCATCTCGGCGATGCCGCCCGCGTTGTCCGTGATCGGGCCGAAGGCGTCCAGCGCGACGATCAGGCCGGTCAGTGACAGCTGGGCCATGACCGCCACGCCGATCCCGTAGGTCCCGGCCAGGCCGTCCGCGGCCAGGATGCCCCCGACGATCACGATGGCCGGAAGCGCGGTCGACTGGAAGCCCTGCGCGAGGCCCTGGATGATGTTCGTCGCGTGCCCGGTCTCCGACGCGCGCGCCGTCTTCTTCACCGGCGAGAAGCGCGTCGACGTGTAGTAGTCGGTGATGACGAACAGCATGGCCGTCACGGCGATCCCGATCAGGCAGCACAGGTACAGGTCGCCGACGCTCGGCGCGTGCACGCTGCCCCCCACGGCCTTGAAGCTGATGCCGTCCATGAGCCAGCGCGTGATCGGGTAGAAGGCGGCCGCGGCCAGCGCGCCCGAGACGATCAGGCCCTGGTACAGCGCGCGCTCGACGTTCCCCGCGCGGGAGCGGACGGCGAAGGTGCCGATCACGGAGGCGACGATGGAGACCCCGCCGAGGACGAGCGGGTAGAGCGCGACCTGCGTCGTCTCGTTGAAGGTGATGACCCCCAGCAGCATCACCGCCACCGCGGTGACGGCGTAGGTCTCGAACAGGTCGGCGGCCATGCCGGCGCAGTCGCCGACGTTGTCGCCCACGTTGTCGGCGATGGTCGCCGGGTTCCGGGGGTCGTCCTCCGGGATGCCCGCCTCGATCTTGCCCACCAGGTCGGCGCCGACGTCAGCGCCCTTGGTGAAGATCCCGCCGCCGAGGCGGGCGAAGACCGAGATCAACGACCCGCCGAAGCCGAGACCCACGAGCGCGTCCACGGCCTCCTTGTCGGTGCGACCGACGATCGCGGTCAAAAAGCCGAAGTAGCCGGCCACGCCGATCAGCGCCAGCCCGACCACCAGGAGGCCGGTGACGGCGCCCCCGCGGAAGGCCGCGCTGAGAGCCGGCGGGACCCCGCCGCGGGCGGCCTCGGCCACGCGCGCGTTGGCCCGCACGGACACGTTCATCCCGATGTAGCCGGCCGAGCCGGACAGCAGGCCGCCGATCGCAAAGCCGATCGCGACATAGCCGTCCTGCACGAAGATCAGCGCCACGGCCAGCCCGATGCCGACGAGAGCGATCGTCGTGTACTGGCGGTTCAGGTAGGCACGCGCGCCCTCCTGCACGGCGGTGGAGATGGCGCGCATCTGCTCGTTGCCAGGCGAGAGCGCCAGGAGCGAGCGGGCGGTCAGAGCGCCGTAGACGATGGCGACGCCCGCACACACGAGAGCCACGACGACGCCGTGATCGGTCAGGAATTCACTCAAGGTCTCGGTCCTTTGCAGCAGTCTGGAGGGCCGACCCCGGCCCAGAGGCGCGCGGCAGTCTAGTCAATCCGGAGGCGGTTCCGCCGGGTGGTGGCGGTTGTACGCTTGCCCGCGTGAGCCTCGTGGCCCACCACGTGCTGCTCGGGCTCGCGGTCGCGGCCCTGCTCGGAACGGGCTTCCGCCTGGCCTCTCTCGCGACCCCCACGGGGCTCGAACGGGTGCTGGCGGCGGTCGTCTACGCGGCCGCGCTGGCCGTTCTCGAGGCGATCGCCCTCGGCCGCTTCGGCGTGGGCGCACGGTCGCTGCCACTCGGAGTCGTGGCGGGCCTGACCTGGGTCACCGCGGTGCTCCTGCTTCCGGTGCCCGAGGTCGGCGCCGGCTCCGAGCTGCGCGGCGCGTGGCGACGGACCGGAACGTGGGCGCGCGTCGGCCTGGGCGTGACCGGAGGCGTCGGTCTGGCCTTCTCCGTCTGGCTGCTCCGCCACCCCTCGATCGGGCTCGACTCCAACCTGTATCACTACCTCGAGGTCTCGCGCTGGCTGCACGACGGCGGCATCGGCGGCTTCGAGCGCCTCGACTACGGCCTCTCCTACTCGTCCTACCCGCTCACGAACGAGGTGCTGCTCGCCTGGGGCAGCGGCATCGCCCGCTCGTTCGTCCCGTTGGCCCTGTGGATGCCCTTCACGCTCGCGCTGGCAGGCGCGGCCACGTGGCGCGGCCTGCGCAACCTCGAGGTCGGCCTGGCCCCGACGCTCCTGGCGGTCGCCGCCCTGGTCACGCTGCCACTGGTCGTACGCGAGCTCAACGAGCCCTCCAACGACCTGCCCGCCCTGGCCTGGCTCGCCTGCACCGGAGCGCTGTGCACCGCGGCACCGCGGCGCCCGGCGCTGCTGGTGCCGGCGATCGTGGCGGCCGGCCTGGCGCTCGGGTCCAAGACCACGACGATCGTCCCGCTCGCCGCCTGCCTCGGGGTGGCGCTGTGGGTGCTGCGCCGGCGGCTGCGGGAGCAGCTGGTGCCGCTCGGCGCCGCGCTCGTGGCCGCGCTGGCGGTCGGCGGCCTGTGGTTCGTGCGCGACGCCGTGCTGTACGGGTCGCCCTTCTGGCCTCACGTGACCGTGCCCTGGGGCGAGCCCAAGCCGCGCTTCTTCGAGCTGGTCGGCGACCGCTTCATCAGCCGGCCCGCGGCGACGCTCCAGGGCCGCGTCGACGTCTATCTCGGCCGCGCGGCGGGCGGCCTGCTGCTGATCGTGGCGGGGCTGCTCGCGCCGCTGGCCGCGACGCGGCTCGCCGGAGTCCGGGTCACCCGGGGGCAGCGGCGCGCGCTCCTCGGCGCGGCCGCGGTGCTGGCGCTGGCCGTTCTGGCCTGGGCGTCGGCTCCGGTGACCGGCCTGCCCCGCGCGACCGGCCTCGCGCGCCCGGGCTCCCTGGCCGAGTCCGGGCTGCGCTATGCGCTGCCGGCCCTGCTGACCGCGATCGTGGCCGTCGCGCTGGCCGTGCGCTCGGGGGGCCGCGCGGCCACCGCCGCGACCGTCGTGCTGGCCGCCGCGGTGGCGTGGAACGTCGTCGAGCTCGCACAGCTCGGCCCGCCCTTCACGCCCTCGCTGCTCGTGATCGTCGCCGGCGCTGTGTTCGGGCTGGCCGTGCTCGGCGCCGCCACCGCACTGCGGCGTGCGCTGCGGCCCAGGACCGGGGAGCCGCGACGGGTGTCGGGCGCCGCCGCCGGCGCCGCTCTGGCCGCCGTGGCCGGCGGTCTCCTGGCGATCGGCGCGACCGGGTTCGTCGAGCGCTCCAGCCGCCTGGCCGAGTCCACCTCGCTGGGCCGCGGCGTGGTCTCCTGGTTCGTGACCCGCGCGAACTTCGCCCACGGCCACCGGCCGATCGCCTTCGCCACTCGCGCCCCGATCGCCGCGCTGGCGGGCGACCGGTTCAACCATGTCCTCAGCGTCGTGCCGCCCTTCGAGGCCTGCGACAAGGTGCGCGCCCGCGCCCGCGCGGGCTGGGTGGTGGTGACCGACCCGGCCTACGGCTACGGCTTCCTGAGCGTCGATCCGTACTCGACGGCGCGCTGCTTCGCGCGGCGCGCGCCCGGTTACGACGACGGGACGTTTCGGGTTTACTCGTTGCGGTGAGCGCCGACGCGAGCACCGTCCTGCACCACGTGGCGTGGGCGCTCTCGGTCGTCGCGCTCGGGGCGGCGGGGCTGCGGGTCGCGGCGACCATGGCGCCGCGCGGCCTGGCCCGCGTCGTGGCGGCCGCCGTGCTGGCCGCAGGGGCTGCGCTCGTCGAGT
Organism: Solirubrobacteraceae bacterium; assembly: GCA_033855795.1. GTDB lineage: Bacteria > Actinomycetota > Thermoleophilia > Solirubrobacterales > Solirubrobacteraceae > JALYZC01. Next base: position 4,268 of record JAWVFS010000215.1, read on the forward strand.
CGCTGGGCCTCGGCCTCGTCGGCCTCGGTGGCAGCACCGCGGCCCTGGCGGCCGCCGCGCTGGCCACGTGGCTCGCCGTCCGCCTGACGGTCGCGGCGCCGGAGTTCGCGCTCGGTGCCGAGATCGCCGCCGCCTGGCGCGGCGCGCCGACGGGGGCGCGGGTCGCGCTCGGCGCCGTCGCCGGCCTGGGGGCGGTGTGGACCGCGTGGATCCTGCGCCATCCCTCCATCGGCTTCGACGCCACGATCTACCACTGGACGGAGGCCGTGCGCTGGGTCCAGGATGGCCACCCCGGGGCCGTCGAGTACGTCTCCTACGACTTCCCGTTCGGCAACTACCCGTTGGCGGACGAGGTGCTGGTGAGTTGGAGCGCCGGGCTGGCCCGCTCCTTCGCCGCGCTCGCGCTCTGGACGCCCGCGCTCATGGCGCTGTTCCTCGTGGCCGGCTGGAGCGGTCTGCGCGAGCTCGAGGTCGGGCGCCTTCCGGCCGCACTGGCGCTGGCGGCGGTCGCGACGGTTCCCGACATCATGACCCAGCTCAACGAGCCGCAGACCGACCTCCCGGCCCTCGCCTGGCTTGCGTGCGCGGCTGCGCTGTGCGCCCACGCCCGGCGCCGGACGATCCTCCTGGCGCCCGCCATGATCGCCGCCGCGCTCGCGGTCGGGACGAAGACGACCACCGTGCCGCTGTGCGCCCTTCTCCTCGGCCTCGCGCTGTGGAGCCGGCGCGCCGAGCTGCGGTCGTTGCGGCGACCGCTGTTGATCGCCGGCGCCGGAGCCCTGATCATCGGCCTGCCGTGGTACCTCCGGAATCTTCTCGACCACGGCAGCCCGTTCTGGCCCTACCAGACGGTGCCGTGGGGCACCGGGACGCCACCCTTCATCGACCTGCTCGACGGGCCCTTCATCGGACGGATCGGGCCGACCCTCGACGTCGATACGGCCGGCGCGCCGAAGGCGCTGGCCGGGGCCATCGTGCTGCTGGGCGGCGCCCTGGTGGTGCCACTGCTCACCCGCCGACGGCGCTTCGCGCTGCTGAGCGCGGTGATCGCCGTGAGTCTGCTGATCTGGGCGAACGCGCCGCTGACCGGTCTCCCCAGCTCCCCCCTGGTCCATTTCCGCGACGGGTTCCCGCTCTCGATGCTGCGCTATCTGGCGCCCGTGGTCGCGGCCGCCGCCGTCATCCTCGCCCTCGTGACGACCCGGGGCGGAGCGGCGCGCGTTCTCGCCCTCCTGGCGCTCGGGAGTGCGGTGGTCTGGAGCACGCTGCGCTCGCTGTCGCTGGAGCTGCCGTTCGAACCGCGCGCGGTGACGCTGCTCGCCGGCGCGGCCGCGGGCGCCCTCGTCGCGGGCGCGGCGATCGCCGCCACAGGCCGTGCCCGCGGCCCGGGTTCACGCCCGGCGTGGGTCGGCGGGGCGCTGGTCGCGGTGGCGGCCGTCGTCGTCGGCGTCGGGGTCGCGACGCAGGCCTCGGGCTTCCTCGCCCGGCAGGGCGGTATGGTGAGCTCGACGTCGCCGACGACCGGAGTCGGCGGGTGGCTGGCGAGGCAGCCGCGCTTTCGTGACGACGCCCGGCCCGTTTTCGTGGCGTCGCTGGCGCTGGGGGTCCAGATGGCGGGAGACCGGCTGCGCCACCGGGTGGTGCTCGTCCCGCCGCACGAGCCCTGCGACGTCCTACGCGCGCGCGCCCGGCGCGGCTGGCTGCTCGTGTCGCCGGAGAACTTCGGGCGCGGGTTCCTGGGTATCGCGCGCTACGACGCGGCCGGATGCCTGCGGGGCGTGCGGCCGCGCTTCGACGACGGCAAGTACCGGGTCTACACCGCGGCCTGAGCCCCGGCGCCGCTACCGCCCCGGCGTCCAGAGACGGCTGGACTGGCCGGGGTCCGGGCCGGGCGGCTCGTCGGGCTTGGCCGCGTCGCCGGGCTTGGCCGGTTCCGGCGCCTGCCCGCCGGCACCGGACAGCTGGGCGTAGGCCATCTGCAGCTGCGACACCGCGTCGCGGATGGGGCCGAGCTCCTTCGCGACCTCCGGGTCGCGTTCGAGCAGCGGCAGCAGGGCACGCACCGCCTCGATCGCCGTGTGCACCTGGTCGAGGTCGCGCTCCTCCTCGGTGCCGGGCGCCAGGCCGGCCCGACGGCCGCCGAGGTTGATGAGCGAGACGACGGTCTGCAGCACGATGTCGTCGACCTTGATGCGCTTCATCTCGGCCTCCAGCGCCGCCCGCACCTCCTCCTCGCTCGGCTCGCGAGGCGGGCCGCCCCCGGTGGACGTCGTCGAATCGGTCATGCGGCAACCTCCTGAACGTAGGTTTCACGGGTCTCGCGCACCGCGGCCGCGAACACTTCCTCCATGCCCGCACCGGCGTCGATCATGCGCCGCTGGCGCTGCGCGCCGTTGAGTTCGGGGAGCGCCGGCTCGAGGCCCAGCTCGGCGCGCACCGGCGCGGTCCACGCCAGCAGCCGGGTAGGTGCCTCGGGAGCCGGGTACTCCTCCGCGCGCTCCAGGTCGATCAGCTTGCCGTCCAACCCGTAACGGGTGGCCCGCCAGAGGTTCTCCTCGATCAGGCGGGGCGCAGGATCCGCGAACGGCCGGCCCTCGTCGACGTCGCGGGCGGCCTGGGCGACGCAGGCGACGATCAGCGCCGACAGGCCCTCGGACTCCGCGGCGGTGGACTGGGCGTCGCAGATGCGAACCTCGACGGTGCCGAAGGTGGGATGCGGCCGGATCGACCACCACACCTGCGTGTACTCGATGATCGAGTTCGTGCGCAGGAGGAAGTCGACGTAGTCGGCGAAGCCCCGCCAGTCGCCGAAGGCGTCGGGCACCCCGCAGCGCGGGAACACGCGGGTGAAGCTCTCGGTCCGGGCGGAGTGCAGGCGTGAGTCGCGCCCGTCGAGGTACGGCGAGTTGGCCGAGATCGCCAGCAGCAGCGGGAGCACCGGGCGCAGCCGGTCGCACACGTGCACGACCCGGTCGGGGCCCCGCACACCGACGTGCACGTGCAGCGACCACGTGTTGTTGCGCCACACGGCGTAGCCGAGCTCCTGGTCGAGCCGGCGATAGTGCTCGGTGTCGATGATGTGCTGCTCGCGGTAGTCGGCCCATGGGTGGGTCCCGGTCGCTCCCAGCGCCGCGCGCTGCTCGGCGGCGAGCGCGAACAGGCGCCGGCGGCG
>JAWVFS010000216.1:0-3314 GCA_033855795.1 Solirubrobacteraceae bacterium
ACGCGCGGCTGCACGGCCTGCAGGCGTTCGATGTGCGCCTCGACGGCGTCGCGGGAGGACACCTCGCCCGCGCGGATAGCGCGCGCGAGGTCGACCCCGGAACGCTCGGTGAGCGATCCGGCCGGCGCGGCGACGGCGCTCATGGCTCGAAGCCTACGATGCGCGGCATGAGCGAGGACGCAGCCCGCGGCGCGGCGGCCATGCAGGATGAGATCTGGTCGGGGCTCCCGGCCGGGGCGCCGCCGTTCGCCTGGAAGCGCCGGTGGGATTTCCTGCTGGCGCACATCGCGCCCGGCGACGCGGTGCTCGACCTCGGATGCGGCGAGGGGGCGTTCAGCGCCGCGCTCGCCGAGGCGGGGACGCGGCCCGTCGGGGTGGACGTCGCCGAGACGGCGCTGCGGCGGGCGCGCGAACGGCATCCCGATCTGGACTTCCGCGCCGCCGCCCCAGGTGGGCCACTGCCGCTCGAGGACGGGGCGGTGGACGTCGTGTGGGCCTCCGAGGTGCTCGCCTTCGTGCCCGATACCGCCCGGGTGCTCGCCGAGGTGCGCCGCGTCCTGCGGCCGGAGGGTCGCCTGCTCCTCACCACGCCCTCCCACGGCCGCCTCCGCGCGCTCGTGCGCGGCCTGGACGCCGACCTCGACCCGCTCGGCCCGGCGCTGCGCTTCTACACCCGCCGCTCGTTGCGGGCGGCGCTCGAGGCGTTCGGGTTCGACCAGGTCTCCGTGCGCGGCGCCGGCGGTGTCCCGCTGCTGCGCGAGACGCTGCTGGCTCGCGCGCGCCGGGCGCCGCTGCTGACTCCCGCGGCGCGTCGATGAGCCTTCGCGTCGTCGTCGACGCCCGCCCGCTCGACGTACCGTTTCTGCGCCGCCGGGGCATTGGCCGCTATGCCGCCGGCCTCGTGCCCGAGCTCGCGGTGGTGGCGGCGGAGCGCGGCGGAGCGCTCGAGCTGCTGCGCGAACGCGGGAGCGAGGGAGGCGAGTTCGCCGCGGGCGGGGCCGATGCCGGCGGCGCCCGCGTGGTGCGCCTCCCACGGCCGCCCGTGCCCGAGCGGGTCGCCGACCTCCCGGACCAGCTGCTCCTGCCGGTGGCCCTGCGGCGCCGCCGGCCGGACGTGTTCGGAGCCCTCTCGATGTACCGGCTGCCGCTGGCGCCGGGCGTGACGACGGTCGTGACGATGCACGACGTCATCCCGCTGATGCGGCCCGGCCAGCTGCGGACCGGGATCGTGCACGGACTGCTGTACGCGGCCGTGCGGCGCGCCGATCGGATCATCGCGGTGTCCGAGGCCGGCCGCCGCGACCTCGTGGCCCATCTCGACGTCCCGGAGGAGCGCGTCGACGTCGTGTACGAGGCCGCCGGGCCGCAGTTCGCACCCACCGACCCCGGGGGCGTGGCGCAGCGCCTGGGGATCGACGAAGCATTCGTGCTGCACGTCGGCGGCGCGGACCCGCGCAAGAACATCGGGGCGTTGATCGACGCCTTCGCCGCCTGGGCGCGCGCGCGGTCGCGGCCCGAGGTGCTCGCGCTGGCGGGGCCCGTGCGCGACGTCGAGCGGGCCGACCTCGAGGCGCGAGTGCGGGCGAGCGGGGGCCGCGTGCGCCACCTCGGCTTCGTCGCCGAGCCCGACCTTCCCGCGCTGTACTCGGCCGCCCGCTGCGTCGTGATGCCATCGTCCTATGAGGGGTTCGGCCTCCCGGCGCTCGAGGCGCTGGCCTGCGGCACGCCGGTGGCGGCCTACGACACGGGGGCGCTGGCCGAGGTCGCCGGGCCGGGCGCCCTGCTCGTGCCCGACGGCGCCATGGCCCAGCTGCTCGGCGCGGTCGAGCGGCTGTGCGACGACGCCGAGCTGCACGACCGCCTGGCCGCCGCCGGCTCAGACCACGCGCGAACCTTCTCCTGGCGCCGAGCCGCCGAGGGCACGTGGGAGTCCTATGCCCGGGCGCGCGATACTCTCGATCGCGGCACATGAAGGTCGCCATTCTCGGCACGCGGGGGATCCCCGCCTCCTACAGCGGCTTCGAGACGGCCGCTGAGCAGCTGGCCAAGCGCTTCGCCGCGCGGGGCCACGAGGTCGTCGTCTACTGCCGTCCCCACGTCGTGGACTCCCGGCTCAAGGAGTGGCGGGGCGCACGCCTCGTGCACCTGCCCACGGTGCGCAACAAGTACCTCGACACGTTCGTGCACACGTTCCTGTCGGCCATCCACGCCGCGCGCCGCGAGCGGCCGGACGTCGCGCTGTTCTTCATCGCCGGCAACAGCCCGATGTGCCTGATCACGCGCGGCGCGAACATCCCGACCGTGATCAACGTCGACGGACTGGACTCCGACCGCCGCAAATGGCCCGCACCGGCACAGCGCTATCTGCGCCTCGCCGAACGCACCGCGCCCCACTGGGCCGACCGCGCGATCACGGACTCGCACGCCGTCGCCGAGGTCTTCGAGCGCCGCTACGGCGAGCGGATCGGCGTCGTCCCCTACGGCGTCGAGGACCCGGGCTACGACGGCACCGAGACCCTCGAGCGCCTGGGGCTGGAGCCGCGCAAGTACATCCTGTTCGTGGGGCGCCTGGAGCCGGAGAACAACCCGCACCTGCTGGTCGAGGCCTTCGCCCGCTTCGACGCCGAGCGCGCGCGGGGGATCAAGCTGGTGAACGTCGGCGGCGCACCTTACGCCGACGAGTACATCCGCGGCGTGATGCGCAGCGCGGACCCGCGGGTGCTGTTCCCCGGCTACGTGTTCGGCCGCGGCTACTGGGAGCTCCAGCGCCACGCGTACGTCTTCTGCGCGCCGACCGAGGTCGGCGGCACCCACCCCGTGATCCTCGAGGCGCTCGCCGCCGGCAACTGCGTGCTGGTCAACGACCACGCGCCCAACGCCGAGACGGTCGGCGACGCGGGGCTGTACTTCTCCCGCCGGGTGGGGGTGGACGACCTCGCCGACCAGCTGGGCCGCCTGCTCGAGGACCCCGAGCTCGTGGAGACCTACCGCGAGCGCGGTCGCGAGCGCGCGAAGCGCTACTCGTGGGACGCGGTCGCCGACGAGTACGAGCAGCTGCTCTCCGACGTGCGCCGGCGCCGCGAGCCCGGCTCACTGCCGCGCGAGCTCGTCGACGTCGACGTGCCGCCGCCTGCCGTGGGCGTCAGTGGGCCGTGAAACGCCCCCTGAGCGCTCCTAGCCGATCGACACGCCGACCTCGCGCGAGTACAGCGTCCCGTTCGCCGGGCTGCGCCAGGCGAGGCGCACGGTGCCCGAGCGCGTGAAGCGCACGCGCCCGTCGACGTAGTTGCGCGAATTGACGGTGGAGAGGCGGG
>JAWVFS010000217.1:0-2698 GCA_033855795.1 Solirubrobacteraceae bacterium
CACCGCGCCCAGGTCGGTGCCGTCGATGTACTTCAACGCGATGTAGAGCAAGCCCTCGACCACGCCGGCGTCGTAGACCGGAACCATGTTCGGCGTGTCGAGGCGGGCCGCCGTGCGTGCCTCGCGCACAAAGCGCTGGCGGAAGCTGCGGTTGCCCGCCAGGTCCGCCGTCAGCACCTTCAGCGCGACGTGGCGGCCCAGGTGCAGATGCTCGGCGCGGAACACCACGCCCATCCCGCCGCGGCCCGCGAGGGCCTCGATCTTGAAGCCCGCGAGCTCCTCGCCGATCTCCGGAAGGCGCACGGCCATCAAGCCCCCGTCAGCGCTTACTCCAGGGGCCGTCGGCCTGCGAGCCACCTCATCCGACGAGCCGGGGCCCACGCTCATGCCGCGGACTCTAGGACAGACTGTCGAGTCGGCCGAGGATCTGGTCGACGTATCGCGTGTACGCCGTCACGTCGAAGACCGCGTCGAGGTCGAGCTCCGGCGCCGCCGCGCCGAGCAGGTCGCGGAACGGGGTGCCCGTGTCCCACGCGCGCTGGGCGTTCTCCTGGACGATCCGGTACGCCTCGTCGCGCGGCCGGCCGCTCTCGACCAGCGCCAGCAGCGCGCGCTGCGAGAACAGCGCCCCGTGGGTCGCGTCGAGGTTCGCTCTCATGCGATCGGCGTGCACGGTCATGCCCTCGACGACGCGCGTGGCCAGAGCCTGCGCGTAGTCGAGCAGGATCGTCGCATCGGGCAGCACGACGCGCTCGACGGAGGAGTGCGAGATGTCGCGCTCGTGCCAAAGCGCCACGTCCTCCATGCCGGCGAGCGCGTATCCGCGCAGCAGGCGCGCGATGCCGGTCACGCGCTCGGAGACGATCGGGTTGCGCTTGTGCGGCATCGCCGAGCTGCCCTTCTGCCCCGCGCGGAATGGCTCCTCGACCTCGCGCACCTCCGTCCGCTGCAGGTGGCGAATCTCGACCCCGAAGCGCTCCAGGCCGGCCCCGGCCAGGGCGATCGCGTTCAGCAGCTGCGCGTGGCGGTCACGCGGGACGACCTGGGTCGAGACGTCCTCGCGGCGCAGGCCCACCAGGTCGAGGACCATCTGCTCGAACTGCGGGCCGTTGGATGCATAGGTGCCGACCGCGCCGGAGAGCGCCCCCACCGCGCACGCGTCGACCGCTTGCTGCAGGCGCGCCAGGTTGCGATCGGCCTCGAACGCGAAGCCGGCCAGCTTCAGGCCGAAGGTGGTCGGCTCGGCGTGGACGCCGTGGGTGCGGCCGACGGTGATCGTGTCGCGGTGCTCGAGCGCCTTGGCGGTCAAGGCGTCGCGATAGGCGCGCGCGCCCTGGACCAGGATGTCGCCGGCGGCGCGGATCTGCAGCCCGAGGGCGGTGTCGAGGACGTCGGATGACGTGAGCCCGTGATGGACCCAGCGCCCGGGCTCGCCCACCGACTGCGCGACCACGTCCACGAATGCGGCCACGTCGTGGTCGGTGACCTTCTCGCGTTCGTTGACGGCCTCGACGGTGAACGAGGCACGCTCCTTGACCTGCCGCGCGTCCTCGGCCGGCACCACGCCCTGCTCGGCCAGCGCCTCGACGGCGGCCACCTCGACCTGCAGCCACGCGTCCATGCGCGCCTGGTCGGTCCAGACGGCGCCGATCTCGGGGCGCGTGTAGCGCTCGATCAAGCGCCGAGGATGCGGGCGGCCAGCACTGCCGCGTTGCGAGCGTTGTCCACGCCGACGCACGCTACCGGGACGCCGGGTGGCATCTGGGCCACGGACAGCAATGCATCCAGCCCGTTCATCACGGCGGTCTTGGCGGCCAGCGGCACGCCGATGACCGGCAGGTCCGTGTGCGCCGCAACCGTGCCGGGCAGCGCGGCCGACAGCCCGGCGCCGGCGATGATCACGCGCAGGCCGCGCGACCGTGCCTCCTTCGAGTAGGTCGCGACCAGGTCCGGCGAGCGGTGGGCGCTCATCACCTGGATCTCGAAGCCGATGCCCCGTTCCTCGAGCTCGGTGGCGGCCTTCTCCATCTTCTCGCGGTCCGACTCGGACCCCATGACGATTCCTACCAGCGGCCCGTCCGCCTCAGTCTGGAACTCCGCCGCCTCGACCTGCGTCTCCGTCGCCGGGACCTGTTCGCTCACGCCGCCCTTTCGTTCTGGTTTCCCGGCACCGCGCGCAGCGCGATGTCGCGTCTCAGCTGCTTGCCCTCGAAGTGCACCTTGTCGGCCGCCACGTACGCGCGCCGGCGCGCGTCCTCGACCGTATCGCCAAGCCCTGTCACGTTCAGCACGCGTCCGCCGGCCGTGACCAGCTGCTCGCCTCGCATCGCCGTGCCCGCGTGCAGCACCTCCGTGTCCAGCGAGTCGATCGAGCGCAGGCCCTCGATGACGTCTCCCTCCGACGCCGAGTCCGGGTAGCCCTTGGATGCCAGCACCACCGTGACGGCCCAGAGCTTCCTCCAGTCGAACTCGAAGCCCTCGAGGCCGCCGGGGATGACGGAGCGCTCCATCGCGTCGAGCAGGTCGGAGCGCAGCCGCGGCAGGATCGCCTGGGTCTCCGGGTCGCCGAACCGGGCGTTGAACTCGAGCACCTTGGGCCCGCTCGGGCCGATCATCAGGCCCGCGTAGAGCACCCCGTGAAACGGCGTCCCGCGGCGGCGCATCTCGTCCACGATCGGCTGGTGCACGATCGCGGCGA
>JAWVFS010000218.1:0-2520 GCA_033855795.1 Solirubrobacteraceae bacterium
ATCCGCCATCGCACGATTCCCCGACGCGCATCCATCTCGTACTCGGGCGCGCGGAAGCTCAGGAGCACCGCGGGCCGCGAGATGAAGACGACGAAGCGCTCGGCGGGCGTGTAGTCGACGCGGATCAGGCCGAGCGTCACGCGGCGCAGGTAACGCCAGTAGGTGCGGGCGAGGCGCTCGAGGTGCATGGGCGTCCAGATCGCCTCGACATCCTCGACGGGCAGCGTGATGTCGGCCGCCTGGACCGAGCGCACGGCGCCGGACGGGTCGAGCTCGGAGGACCCCTTCGGAGTGACGATCGTCAGATCGGCCGCGCCCCCGCCCCGGCGCACGAGCCACATGGCCAGGGCGCCAAGGGCCACGGCGCCGGCGACGATCGCGACGACCGCGATCAAGGACATCGGCGGAGCATCCCATGCGGGCGGTCCCGCTTGCACCGCCAGATCGGCCCCGCCGCTTTCCGCTTGCGGCGGCCTTTCGGCCCGGGAGCCGTCGGACGCCGCTGCCATCATCGGCGGCCATGGCCGAGCCGCCCGCCCTCGACGCCCCGGTGGCCGGCCTCGGCGACGCCGAAGCGTTGGCCAAGGTCTGGCTGCTGGAACTGATCGCCGCCCGTCCGCTGGGCGAGGCGGCCCGGTTGCCCACCGAGCGGTTGGTCGCCGACGGGCCGGCGCTCGTCGCGGCGGTGATCGGCGCGCTCGTCTCCGACCGCGAGCTGGAGCGCCTGTCCCCGGATGGCGAGCTCGGCGGACTCGCCGCGGCGGCGGGTTCGATCGCCGGCGCCGGAGGCTCCGCGGAGGTCGTGGCTGCCCTGGAGCGGTTGCGGAGCGTGGTGTGGGCGGCCATCGAGCGCACGGCGCCGGGCCCGCCTCCGCTGCATCTCGCCAGCCGACTCGCGCACGTGTGCGCGACGGTCGCCGAGGCGGCGGTGGCGGGCGGGTCGCGCGCGGCGCCCGCCGAGCCGCCGCGCGACGACGACCTGGCTCGCATCCGCGTCGCGCGGACCGGCGAAGGACCGCTGTGGGTCGAGGCGCTCGAGCGCCAGCTCGCGGACGGCTCGCGCTCGGGCCGGCGCTTTGCGCTTCTGCTCGTGGATCTGGACTCGGCCGAGCGAGTGCGGCTGGCCGGCGCGGACGAGGCCGCCGCCGCGTTCGCGCAGATCGGCCGGGCCGTTCGCGAGGTCGTCCGCCGCGCCGACGTCGTGGCCCACGAGGACGACGGCCGCGTCTGGGTGATTGCGGGGGACACCGCCCGCAGCGGGGCGAACGCGCTGGCCCTCCGGATCGCCGCCGCGGTCGAGCCCGCGGCGTCGCTTCACGGCGCCGGGTTGACCGTCTCGGTCGGCATCGCGGTCTACCCGGACGACGGCCGCGAGGCCGCAGCGCTGACGGGGCAGGCCGAGGAGGGCATGTACGCGGCCCGCGCGGCGGGAACGCGCGTCGAAGGCGGGCCCGAGCCGGACGGCCCGCCGCAGGACGGCGTGCGCTCCGGCCCCTGGGCCCTGAGCTAGGTCAGCGGAGCCGCCCGGCCGCGCAGGACCAGCGCGCCGATGCGGTCGACCCCGACGGCCGTGAAGTTGAGCGCGTCGGACGTCGCGATCGTGAGATCCCAGGACGCGTTGTTCGCGTAGGGGCCGCGGTCGATCACGGGCACGGTGATCGTGCGCCCGCGGTAGAACAGTTCGACCCGCGTGCCGCAAGGCAGGGTGCGGTGGGCGACTCCGAGGGTCGCCTTCGTGAGCCTGACGCCGCAGGCCGTCTGTTCGGCGCGGGCGCCCCGCGGGCCGTACCACGTGGCGATCGCCGAGGGGTAGACGGTCACGCGGGTCTGGCCGGTGTCGGTTCCCGGGCTGGCGCCCGCGTGGACCGCGCCGTCGATCGACGCGCGGAGCGTGAACCGGCCGCTGCGCCTCGAGCGCCAGGGCACGGAGTAGTTCCCCGCGCTGTCGGCCGTCGCGCGCGCCACCGTGGTCCACGAGCCGTCCGCGTTGAGCAGTTGGATCAGCACCGCACGCCCCCGCAGGCGGCTGGGGACGGTGCCCCGCAGACGCGTCGAGCGGTTGACCAGCGCGCCGGCACTCGCCCGCAGCACGATGTCGCCGGCACCCGGCGCGGCGGCACCGCCGCTGGGCGCCGCGGTCCCGCCCGTCGGAACGCCGGCGGTCGCGGTGTCCGCGGCCGCGCGTGCAGGCACGGCCAGCGTGCCGGCGGCCAGCAGCGCGCAGGCGAGCAGGGAATGTCGTCGGGCGAGCCTCATCTCGGTCGTCCGGCCTACGGGGTGAGCTGACGGGCTCGCGGCGCCCTACTGGGCGGCGCTACGGCCGACTCTGCGGCCGATTCGCCCCAGCGGGTCCTGGTCTGGACCCGCAAGTGGTTCCCCCGCCCATCACGCGCAGGACGCGCAACGGCTCGGCTGGAAGCGGAGCAGTATACGTAATGCCAGGTTGGATGGCAGCACCAACGCAGTGCCAGGACCAGTCGCTGGTCGCTAGTCGCTGGTCGCTAGAGCTGAGCCCGGATC
>JAWVFS010000219.1:0-4054 GCA_033855795.1 Solirubrobacteraceae bacterium
GTCGAGGCGCTCGTGCGCTGGCAGCATCCCGAGCGGGGGTTGGTCGGGCCGGACCAGTTCATCGCGCTCACCGAGGAGACGGGGCTGATCGTCCCGCTCGGCTCGTGGGTCCTGCGCGAGGCGTGCCGGCAGTGGAGGCGCTGGGAGGATTCGGGGACTCCGACGCCGCGGATGTCGGTCAACCTGTCCGCACGCCAGCTCGGCCAGCCCGACCTCGTCGACGTCGTGGCCGAGGCGCTCCAGGAGACCGGCATGGACCCCGGGCGACTCTCGTTGGAGATCACGGAGAGCACGGTGCTCGCGGACACCGAGTCCGCGCTCGCCACGCTCGAGGCGCTGAAGCGGCACGGCGTGCGCATCTCGCTCGACGACTTCGGCACCGGCTACTCGTCCCTCGCGCTGCTCAAGCGGATTCCCGTGGACGAGCTCAAGGTCGACCGGTCCTTCGTCGCCGGGCTCGGGCTCGATCCCCAGGACTCGCCGATCGTCTCCACCGTCATCGGGCTCGCCGAGGCACTGGGCCTCGCCGCGGTGGCGGAGGGGGTTGAGACCTCGGCCCAGGCGGAGGAGCTGCGCCGGATCGGCTGCCTCGACGCGCAGGGCTTCTACTTCGCCCGGCCGCAGCCGCCGGAGCGCATGACCATACTGCTCGGCAGCCGCCTCGACGTCATCGACGGCGACGTCGGCTGACCGCCGCCGCCCGGGCCGCGGCGGGTTGTAGGCTCGGGTCGTGGCCGACGTCGTCATGCCCCGCCTGTCGGACTCCATGGAGGAGGGCACGATCCTGCGCTGGCTCAGGGCCGACGGCGACGACGTGCGCCGCGGCGACGAGCTCGTCGAGATCGAGACCGACAAGGCGACGATGACCTACGAGGCCGACCAGGACGGGGTGCTCAGGATCGTCGCCGCCGAGGGCGCCACCCTGGCGATCGGCGAGGTGATCGCGAGCATCGGCGAGGGCGGCGGCCCGAACGGGGGCGACCCGGCGACCGCCGCTGCGCCGGCGGAGGCGCCCGCGCCGGTGGTCGAGGAGCCCGAGGCGCCGGTCGCCGGGCTGGCCGGGGAACACGGCGCCGCCACGGCGACGACGCAGGACGCGCCCATCCCCCCAATGCCGGCTGCGCCGCCTCCGCCCCCACCCGCGGCCGCGCCCCAGCCGGGCGAGCGCCTGAAGGCCTCCCCTGTCGCCCGCCGGATCGCCCGCGAGCAGGGCGTGGACCTCGCCGCCCTGAGCGGCAGCGGCCCGGGCGGGCGAATCGTGAAGGCGGACGTCCAGGCGGCCGTCACACCGGGTGCGGGACCGGCCCCGCCGTCATCCGAACCGACCGCCGCGCCGGCCCCGCCGCCGCCCGCGGCGGCACCGGCCGACGTCGCCACGGCCAAGGGCGAGGTCCGCGTGCAGGAGCTCACCCGCACGCAACAGGTCATCGCGCGACGCATGGCGGAGGCCAAGGCCACGGTGCCCGAGTTCACGCTCGAGGCCGAGATCGACATGGACGCCGCCGTGCGAGCCCGCGAGGAGCTCAAGGAGATGGCGGGCGAGGGCGCCGTCGTGCCCTCCTACAACGACATGATCGTCAAGGCCTCGGCACTCGCGCTGCGGGAGTTCCCGCGGGCCAACGCCGCGTATCGCGACGGGCACTTCGAGCTCTTCTCGCGGGTGAACGTCGGCGTCGCGGTGGCGGGCGAGGGCTCGCTGGTCGTGCCCGTCGTCTTCGACGCGGACGCCAAGCCGCTGGGCGCGATCGCCCGAGAGGCCCGGGCCCTCGCCGCGCGGGTCCGCGAGGGGAGCATCACGCCGCCGGAGCTCTCGGGCGGCACGTTCACCGTCTCGAACCTCGGGATGTACGGCATCAGCAACTTCACCGCCGTGATCAACCCGCCGCAGGCGGCGATCCTCGCCGTCGGCGCGCTCGTCGAGCGGCCGGTGGTGCGCGACGGGTCGGTGGTCCCCGGCCACGTCATGCCGGTGACGCTGGCCTGCGACCACCGCATCCTCTACGGCGCGGAGGCGGCCGAGTTCCTAGCCCGCCTCCGCGCCTTGCTCGAGCACCCGGCCGCGCTGGCGCTCTAGGAGGCTTCGAGCTCCGCGAGGTCCCTGACCTGGGTGAGCCGGAAGCTGTTCCCCGAGGGGTCGCGGAACCCCGAGTCGATTCCGTAGGGGCGCTCCTCCGGCGCCTCGGTGAACTCGACGCCCCGGCCCTTCAGCTCCTCGTAGGAGGCGTGGACGTCGTCGGTCGTGAGGAAGAGCGTCCCCGCGAAGCCCTTGGCCATGAGCGTGCGCACCTGCTCGGCCGTCTCCGCGTCCATGACGGGCGAGCCGGGGATCGCCATCAGCACGACCGAGACGTCGGGCTGCCCGGCCGGCCCGACCGTCAGCCAGCGGAAGCCGCCCATCTCGGCGAGCGTCACGTCGGCGCGCACCTCCCAGCCGAGCTTGCCGGTGTAGAACGCGAGCGCCTCGTCCTGGTCGTGCACCCACAGCTGTGCGTTGGTGAGGGTGATCATCTTGGTCCTCCTGGGTCGACGGAATGGTGCCGACCAAGCTAGCCCGGCGGGGAGCCGTTGTCTTCTCGAAACGTGCGGCGTTGAGGGCGCCCGTACACGCGCAGGACGCACGTCGGGATCTGTGCCTGGTTTGCGGCCGGGGGAAACGCGGCGCGGTAGGCGGTCGGCGACACGCCATAGCTGCGCGTGAAGCTGGTCGTGAACGAGCCGACGCTCTGGAGGCCGACGGAGAAGCAGATGTCGGCGACCGAGCGGTCGGTGGCGCGAAGCAGGGCCGCTGCGCGCTCCAGGCGGCGGGTGAGGAGGTACGCATGCGGCGATTCGCCGAACGCGCGGCGGAACTCACGGCTGAAGTGAGCGCGAGAGAGGCCGGCGGCGCCGGCCAGGTCGTTCACGTCCAGCGGCTCGAAGTACCGGGCATCGGCGAGATCCTTGGCGCGCAGCAGGTGGCGGGCGGGCGGGACGAAGGCCATGCGCAAGCAGTATCGCTCGACGCGCTAGGGCTGAACCGTCCGGTACTCCGCGTTGGGCGAGCGGTCGGGATCCGCGCGCACGACGGGGGGATCCTGGTCGGTCCGCACGAACACGCAGAACGCGCGGCGCGGCCGGCCCTCGGGGACGCATGTGCGATAGGAGCCGTCGGCCAGCCTGATCGTGTCGGCGGCGCCCAACCGGGCGCGCACGGCGGGGGGAGCCTCGGTGAGCAGGAACGTGCGGGCGGCCGCGGCCTGGGTGCGCAGGTCGCGCTCAGCGCGCTCGACCGCCGGACGGTGGAGCAGGCCCCCGATCAGGACCACGCCGGTGACCGCGACGAGCAGCGCCGCCCCGGCGTAGTCGGCCGCCACCGCCCGCGGAAGGTCGGGGCGCCGGCGGCGCACGAGGCGTCCGCTCAGCGGGGCGACCACGGCCACGACCAGCAGGTTGGCGAAGCCGCTGAGCAGCGTCGCCGGCACCAGGTCGATCCCGTCCGTGGCGATGGGCAGCGCGTGCAGGAGGAGCGCGTCCGCGACGGTCAGCAGGACGAACGCCGGCCACATCCACGCGCCGCGCAGGCGCCAGCGCAGGCGGGTGAGCGACGCTCGCTCCATCGGAAGAGGGTAGATCCCGGGGAGTAACCTCGACGCATGCCCGTACCGGAGCTCCTCGTGTGCGACCTGGGCCTGGTCGAGTACCGCGATGCCCTCGCGCTTCAGGAGCGCCTGCGCGCCGCGCGGCAGGCGGGCGAGCACGACGACCTGCTGCTGCTCCTCGAGCACCCGCCGGTGTACACCCGCGGGCGCCGTTCGCAACCCGGGGAGCTGCCGATGGGCGAGGCCTGGTACCTGTCGCAGGGCATCGACGTGGTCGAGACCAATCGCGGCGGCCGGGTCACCTACCACGGGCCGGGACAGCTCGTCGGGTACGCCGTGATGGGCGTCGACGACGTCGTCGCCCACGTCCGCACCATCGAGCGCGCCCTGGTGGCCGCGCTCGCGGACGAGGGGTTGGACGCCCATGCCCGCGCCGACGAGGGTCCCGACTACACCGGCGTGTGGGTGCAGGACCG
>JAWVFS010000220.1:0-4541 GCA_033855795.1 Solirubrobacteraceae bacterium
CACGGGCATCCAGCGGGCGAGCACCGCAGGATCCCACGGGGCGTCGTCGTTGCGGGCGTCGCAGTAGCGCAGGAAGTACCAGGAGGAGTCGACGAAGGTGTCCATCGTGTCCGTCTCGCGCAGCGCCGGCCCGTCGCAGCGCGGGCAGTCCACGTTCACCCAGTCCTCCGCGGCGGCCAGCGGCGAGCGGCCCTTGGGCGCGTAGTCGCGCACGTCGGGCAGCTCGACCGGCAGTTGGTCGATGGGCACGGGGACGAGCCCGCAGCGGTCGCAGTGGACGATCGGGATCGGACAGCCCCAGTAGCGCTGGCGGGACAGCAGCCAGTCGCGCAGGCGGTAGTTGATCGACACGTGCCCCTTGCCCTCGTGGTCGAGCCACCGGACGATGCGCTCCATCCCCTCGGGCGCCGGCAGCCCGGTGAACTCGCCGGAGTTGACGAGCCGCTCGTCGCCCGTGTGGTCCACGAACGCGGCATCGTCGGGCGCGTCGCCACCCGCCGGCTCGACGACGCGGCGGATCGGCAGGTCGAAGGCGCGGGCGAAGTCCCAGTCGCGCTGGTCGTGGGCGGGAACGGCCATCACCGCGCCCGTGCCGTACTCCATCAACACGTAGTCGGCGACGTACATGGGGATCTGCTCGCCGTTGACGGGGTTGGTCACCGTGCGGCCCAGCGAAACGCCGGTCTTGGGCGCCTCGACGTCGCCGCGCTGCTCGGCCGTCTCGTTCAGCGCGTGGTTGACGTACTCGTGCACGGCCCGCTCCTGCTCCGTGCCCTCGGCCAGGCGGAACACGTCGGGGTGCTCCGGCGCCAGAACGAAGAACGTCGCGCCGAACAGCGTGTCCGGCCGCGTCGTGAAGACCCGGTAGTCCATCTCCAGCTCCTCGCAGCGGAACACCACCTCGGCGCCCTCGGAGCGTCCGATCCAGTTGCGCTGCATGGTCTTGACGTACTCGGGCCAGTCGATCGTGTCGAGGTCGTCGAGCAGCCGGTCGGCGTAGTCGGTGATGCGGAAGAACCACTGCTCGAGCTGGCGGACCTCGACCTCGTGGCCGCAGCGCTCGCAGCGGCCGTCGATCACCTGCTCGTTGGCCAGCACCGTCTGGTCGTGCGGACACCACTTGACCGCCGCCTCCTTGCGGTAGGCCAGACCGCGCTCCAGCAGCTGCAGGAAGATCCACTGGGTCCAGCGGTAGTAGCGCGGCTCGTGGGTGCCGAACTCCCGGGTCCAGTCGATCGAGAAGCCCCACTCGCGGAACTGGCGCTGGAAGGTCTCGATCGACTTCCGCGTGGACTCCCGAGGGTGCTCACCGGTCTTGATCGCGTGGTTCTCGGCCGGCAGGCCGAAGGCGTCGTAGCCCATCGGGTGCAGGACACGCCGGCCGGTGCGGCGGTGGAAGTGGGCGATCGCGTCGCCGACCGAGTAGGTCTTCAGATGGCCGATGTGCGGCTCGCCGCTCGGGTACGGCAGCATCTCGAGCACGTAGGACTTGGGCCGGGCGTCGGGCTCGTTGGACACCTCCCAGGTGCCCTCCTCGGCCCACACGCGCTGCCAGCGCGGCTCGATCTCGGTGGGGTCGTAGCGGTACTCGGCCATCGGAAGAGAGGCTACCCGCGATACTTGCGTCGCGATGTCGACCGAGAACGTGGAGCTCGTGCGCGCGGCGCTCGAGGCATTCAACGTCACCGGCATGGACGACGTCGAGGACCGCATCCATCCGGATTTCGAGACGACCACGCCGTCGGCGCTGGCGGTCGAACCCGACACCTACCGGGGGCCGGAGGGCGTCCGGCGCTGGATGGACGCCTGGGGCGGCACGATGGACGAGGTCCGCTTCGAGGTCGACGAGCTCGTGGACGCCGGCGACCGGGTGGTCGCGGTCACGCGCCTCGTCGCCCGCTCGCACACCACCGGGCTCGAATTCGAGCAGGGCGTGGCGATGGTGTGGACCGTGCGTGACGGCCTGGCCGTGCGGCTGGACCCCTACGCCACCCGCGAGGAGGCGCTGCAAGTCGTCGGGATCGAGTCGTGACCGACTTCGCGGTGCACCGCGCCGAGGTCCGACCCGGCGTCGAGACGGCGTACGTGCGCGAGGGCGCCGGCGGGTTCCCGCTGCTGCTCGTCCACGGCTGGCCGGAGACGAAGCGGATCTGGTGGCGCAACATCGCGCCACTGGCCGAGGCCGGGTTCGAGGTGATCGTTCCCGACCTGCGCGGGTTCGGCGACTCGGGGCCGGCGCCCGACGATCACTACGACATGGCCGCCAGCGCGCGCGACCTGCACGCGCTCGCGCACGAAGTCCTGGGCCACGAGCGCTGCGCGGCGGCCGGCGGCGACTACGGCGGCGCGATCGTGCAGGACCTCGGGCTGCGCTTCGCGGGGTTCGTCGAGCGCCAGGTCCTGTTCAACACCGTCCTGCCCGTGCTTCCGGCGGAGTACGAGGCGGCCGGGCTTGCGGCGGCCCCCTCGCGCGAGATGCGCATGGCCGCCGATTACTTCCTCCGCCAGGGGCGCGATGCCGATGCGCTCGCCGCCGAGCTGGACACGCCCGAGAAACGGCGCCGCTACGTCGGCGAGATGTACGGCCACCGCTTCTGGGCGGCGCCCGGCGCGTTCACGGCCGCCGACGTCGATTTCATGACCGAGCCGTTCGCGGACGCAGACCGCCTGCGGGCATCGTTCGGGCTGTACGAGTCGGCGCTCGGGGCGCGCCCGCTCTCCGAGCCGCCGCGGTTCTTCGAGCGCAGCCCGGTCCCGACGCTGGCCCTGCACGGACCGGAGGACCACGTGATCTGGCCCGACTTCCCCGAGCGCTGCGAGGTCGTGTTCACGGACCTGGTCGGGCCGTTCGTGGTCCCGCGTGCGGGGCACTTCCTCCAGTGGGAGCGGGCCAAGTTGCTCAACGGCGCGGTCCGGGCCTTCCTGCGAGACCTGCTCGGGCGCGCGGACCGCGTCGATCAGGGATAGATCGCGCGGAGCCGCGCCGCCTCGGCGAAGCGCTCGATCGCGACGGCCTGTGCCGCCGTGCGCCAGTCGACGTCGAGGCGCCCCGCGGCCTCGATCACGCGCTCGAGGCCCTGGCCGAGATGGTCCGAGAGACGTCCGGCGACGTCCTCGTCGTCCCAATGGAATTTCTGCTGGTCCTGCACCCACTCGAAGTAGGAGACGGTGACGCCGCCGGCGTTCGCGAGCACGTCCGGCAACACCGGGATCCCACGCTCGCGCAGGATCTCGTCGGCCTCGGGCGTGGTGGGGCCGTTCGCGGCCTCGACGATCAGCCGGCAGCTCAGGCGCGACACGTTCTCCTCGGTGATCTGGTGCTCGATGGCGGCCGGCACGAGGATGTCGCACGGCGTCTCGACGATTTCGTTGCGCCCCACGTGCTCGCCCGCGGGGTAGCCGCGCAGGAAGCGGTGCTCGGCGATCCAATCGGCCGCGAGCTCGAGGTCGATGCCGTCGGGGTCGACCACGCCGCCCGTGACGTCGGCGATCCCGACCACCGTCGCGCCGCGCGCCGCGAGGCCCCGGGCCACCACGGCACCGACGCTGCCGAACCCCTGCACGACGATCCGCTGGTCCGCCAGACGCCAGCCGAGATGGTCGCAGACCCCCTGCGTGCAGAACACGACTCCGAGGCCCGTGGCCGCGTTGCGGCCGGCGGTCCCGCCCAGGACGACCGGCTTCCCGGTGACGATCTCGGGGACGGGGTAGCCGACCTGCTGGGAGTAGGTGTCCATGAACCAGGCCATCTCGCGTTCCCCGGTCGCCATGTCGGGCGCGGGGACGTCGCGCTCGGGTCCGATGATCGGGAAGATCTCGGAGGCGTAGCGCCGCGTGAGACGCTCGAGCTCGCCCTCGGAGAGCCGGTGGGGATCGCAGCGCACGCCGCCCTTGGCGCCACCGAACGGCAGACCGAGCAGGGCGCACTTGAAGGTCATCCACATCGCGAGCGCGGCGCACTCGCCGAGCGATACCGCGGGCGCGTAGCGGACGCCGCCCTTGGTCGGCCCCAGCGTGAGCGTGTGCTGCACCCGGTACCCGGTGAAGGTTTCGACGGAGCCGTCGTCGCGACGCACGGGGAAGTTGACGGCAAGCGCGCGCCGCGGCTCCAGCAGGCGCACGCGGACCTCGGGCTCCAGCGCCAGGCGGTCGGCCGCCTGGTCGAACTGGCGCACCGCGGTCTGCCACAACTGGGACCGCCATTCCCCGCCCGGCGCGACGAGGCCTTCCTCGCCGTCCAAGACGCTGTCCCAACCACCGCGACCGCGCCGCTCGACCTCGATCTTCATCGCCATCCGTCCATGGATTCGCCGCCTGCCGAGGCCACGAGCCAACCTTAGCCCGCGCCGGCCTCCATGACCACCCCTCGCTCCACAATTCCGCTGCTCTTCCGCAACATTCCGGCGTTGTCGCGCAACATCGTGCGAACTAGCGTTCGTGCCGTGCTCACGCCGACACAGAAGGGCAGCATCGCCGAGGCCAAGCTCGCGGCCGCGGCGATCGAGCTGGACATCGGCGTCTCCCGCCCGCTGTGCGAGGGG
>JAWVFS010000221.1:0-3567 GCA_033855795.1 Solirubrobacteraceae bacterium
ACGCTCGGCTCGATGAAGGTGTGGGTCTCGCGCTCGAGCGCGATCAGGTCGCGGCCGTGCTGGAACGCGGCCGCCGCCTGCCCGTCCACCGCGCCGCGCGCCAGTCGGTACGCGTAGTAGACGAGCATGAACAGGACGATCTGCCACACGGCGTCGAGGTAGCCGTGGGGGAAGAAACGGTGCCGGAGGAGTCGGAAGTCGGGGAGGACGTCGGGCAGCACGAAGGCCGAGCATGTTAACGGCCGGTGGCCCTACACATAAGTGCCTATCCCTACGCCGAGCAGCGCGCGCCGCGTGAGAACAGCCGCCCGAATTCGAAACGGAAGTCGAGGCGAAGCCGGCCGGCTCGGCGGACTCGCAGCTGCACGAGGTCGTCCGGGCCGCGCTCCACGCAGCCGGACCCGCGGACGAGCGCCCAGTACGGGCTCCAGCGGACGCGGACCAGCGCGTCGCCGGTCCGCGTCGCGCGGAGGTCGACACTGTGCTCGGAGAGACGCGTCACCGTGACGCCGCCGGTCGCGAGGGGGGCGGGCGAGGCCACCTGATAGACGCGCCAGTCCCGGCTCCGCCACACCTCGTGCAGGTACGGCAAGCCGGCGGCCACCAGCTTCCCCTCCTTGCGCCCCGCGAAGTCTCGCGGGCCGTCCGAGAGGGCGACGTAGCGCACGCCGAGCCCGTCGAGCCAGCGCCGATAGGTGGCGGCGTTGAGCGGCCCGTCGTAGAACAGGGCTCCGAAGCGCGTGTCGAGCTGCCGCTCCCATCCGCGGGCGATCGGGAAGCGTTCGGACAGGTTGACCACCTCCCAGTGCGAGCGGGTGGGGACGACCTCGACACGTCCGGGCGGGTTGCGGTGGGTGGCGAGGAAGCCCGCGACCGGCGTGTAGAACGACGCCTGCGCCGAGCGGTCGCGCGCCTTGACCAGATCGTTGTAGGTCGGCTTCCATTGCCAGAAGAGCAGGAGCGGGGTGAGCCCGAGCAGCAGCCAGCGGCGGTGGGGCCACAGTACGCAGGCCAGGACGGCTGGGCCGAAGGTGGTCCCGAGCCGCGCGATGTTGCTGCCCATCGGAGTGTCGACCGCGAACGAGGCGATCGCGGCGACGGCGTACAGGAGAGCGCCCGCGCGCAGTGCCCGCTCGCCGCGGGGCAGGAGCGCGAAGAGAGCCGCCGAGTAGACAAGGATCGGCCACAGCGTGATCGCATCGAACGTCTGATGCCCCGTGTCGGGAAAGGCGATGGACAGGACGGCGGCGGGCGCCACCGCGGCCAGGGCCAGCGCGAGGCCATCGCGCCGCCGGTCGGCCCCGGCCGCCAGGGACACCCCGACGAGTCCCAGGAACAAACCGGCGACGGGCGAGGACATGGAGCAGAGCGCGGCGAGCCCAAGGGCGAGCCCTCGGCGGTCCCGCTGCAGCGCGAGCAGGGCGCCGAGGCCCACGGCCACGCCGAGGGCGAACGTCAGGCGCCCGATCAGCAGATTGGTCGCGGTCGAGGCCGCGAACCACAGCGAGCCGAGCCAGGCGTCCTCGCCCCAGTGGTGGCGCACGATGCGGTCGAACAGGACGGCCGAAGCCACTGCGGCGAGGCATCCGACCAGCCGGGGGCCGAGCGCCGCGGCCAGCGGCGGGAAGAGCACCGAGTAACCGAGGGTGTGGTGGCCGCCGAACCACTGCCCGTTCCACAGGGTGAACCCGTCGTGCGCGAAGAGGTCGGTGCGGAAGACCTGCGCCGCGAGGTCCGGCGCGAGTGGGTTCCACACCAGGTAGAGGACGGCGAGCGCCGCGGCGAGCAGCGCGGGCAGCCAGGGTTGCACGCGCCGCAGCGGCATCTCAGTCCCGCGTCACGGTGAGAAAGTCGGCGACGAGGTCGACCACATCCGGGCGATCCAGCCACGGCCAGTGGCTTGCGTCGTCGAGGTGGCGGACGGTGGCGGAGCCCAGCGCGGCGGCGATCTCATCGGCGAACCGCGCGGGAAGGTAGGGGTCGCGATCGCCCCAGACCACGAGCGCGGGCGCGGTGATCTCGCCCAGCCGGCCGCCGGCCCGGGCGAGCACCTCGGACGGCGCGCTGCGATAGAGCTTGAGGATGGCGCGCTGGGTGCCCTGGTCGAAGTGCTCCCACAGGCCGTCGACGAACTCCCGCGGCAGCGGACCCGGGGTCGCGCTCGCCTCGCGGGAGAGCTGCCAGAGCAGCCAGCGGTTCGTCGCGCCCATCACCAGCTCGCCGAGCAGCGGCGTCCGCCAGGCCCGCGCCGTGCGATGCCAGCGGTACCCCGGCAGGAACGGGACCACGTTCATCACCACCAGGCGCTCCACTCGCTCGGGCGCCGCCTGCGCGAGCGCCAGCCCCACGGCACCCCAGTCGTGCACGACGAGGCGGTATCGCTCGGCGCCGACATGCTCGAGGAAGCGCTCGAGGAAGCGCTCGTAGCCGGGGATCGAGTAGTCGAGGTCGCCGCGCTTGCTCGAGCGGCCGAAGCCGGGCAGGTCGGGGGCCAGCCCCCCGGTCCGCTCGAGGAACGACACCCAGTCGTCCGAGCTCGTCGGAACGCCGTGCAGGTACACGACCGGGGCGCCGTCGCCGGGTGCGCTGCGCCAGAAGATCGGCTGGCCGTCGATGTCTTCGAGGTGCTCCTGCACGCGGCGCGCGAGCATAGCCGCCAAGTGTTTAGGGTCCATTCGTGCCGACCCTCTGCCTCGGTGAAGCGATCGTCGACCTCGTGTGCGAGCGACCGGTCGCCGACCCGGCCGCTGCCGACGCCTTCCGTCCGCATTTCGGCGGCGCGGCCGGCAACGTCGCCCACACCGCGGCCGCCTTGGGGGCCGACGTCGCGCTGGCCGGCGGGGCGGGCGACGACGCGTGGGGGCGCTGGCTGCGCGGGCGGCTCGAGCGGGTCGGGGTGGACCTGCGCTGGTTCGAGTTGGTCGACGGCCTGGCCACACCGTTCGCGCTCGTGACCACGGACGCCGCGGGCGAGCCGAGCTTCTCGATCTACGGCGACGGGATCGCGGCCACGATCGAGGCGCTGTCCGGAAGGGTGGACGAGGCGGCGGAGGCGAGCGACGCGCTGTTCTTCGGCACCAACACGATGGTCGGGGAGGCCGAGCGCGAGCTGACGATGGCCGCGCGCGAGCGCGCGCTCGCGCTGGACCGCCCCGTGGTCTTCGACCCCAACCTGCGCCCGGCCCGCTGGCGAGCGAGCGCCGAGGCCGCTGCGGCGGCCAACGCGGCGGTCCCCGGCGCCTTTCTCGTGCGCACCAACCGGGTCGAAGCCCAGGCGATGACCGGCGAGCCGGATCCCGAACACGCCGCCGCCGCGCTCCTGGCCGGCGGGGCTCGGTTCGTCGTGGTCACGCTCGGCGCCGAGGGCGCGATGCTGCGCGGTGAACTGCAGGCCGACCTCGCGGGTGTGCGTGCGCGCGTGCGGAGCACCGTCGGTGCCGGCGACGCGCTCATGGGCGTGCTGCTCGCGCGCCACGCGCTCGCCGGCTTCGACCCTCCGGCGCGCGCGGCCGCGCTACCGGAGGCGGGGGCCGTGGGGGCGCGCGCGACCGAGCGTTGGGGGGCGGT
>JAWVFS010000222.1:0-4886 GCA_033855795.1 Solirubrobacteraceae bacterium
CGACGGCGCGTGCCCGGGCGTGTGATGAACGGACCAGGTCCCGTGGTCGGTCTGAACCTCAACGCCCGGCACGAGGTCGCGGTCGGGCTCGACCAGCCCGGCGATCCCTGGCCCGTGGCCGCTGCGCGCCTCGGCCCACGCGCGCAGGGGCTCCTCGGGAACGCCGCTCTGGCGCGCCACCTCAAGGCGCCGGGCGAGGGCGGCGTCGGGGTCCTCGAGGTTGCGGGTCATGTGCTGGTGATCGGGGTGCATCCACAGCTCGCAACCGGCGCGCTCCACGATCGGCGCCGCCTGCCCGTAGTGGTCGGAGTGGGCGTGGGTGCAGACGAGCAGCCGCACGTGGTCGAGCCGGAGGTTGACCTGCTCGAGCGCCCGCTCGAGGTGGGCGAGCGAGCCCGGCTCGTGCATGCCGGTGTCGACGAGGACGATCCCGTCGCCGGCCGCGAGCGCCCACGCGTTGCAGTGGGGCACGCCGGGCCACGGCAGGGGCAGCCGCAGGCGCCAGACGCCAGGCAGCACCCGGTCGCCGCGCCCCAGCTCGCGCCTGCGGGCGGCCTGGGCCATCGGCCGGGAAGATAGTGTTCGGGACCGGGTCCATGCCCGAAGCCACCGCCGAATCCACGGAAGTCGAGGCGCAGACCGAAGCCGTCGCGCGCAGCTACTTCGGCGCCGCGGGCGCCCGCGACGTCGAGGCGATGATCGAGCACTGGGCCCCGGGCGCCGCGGGCCGCTTCAGCGGGGATCGCGAGCTGACGGTCCCCGATGGCTACCGGCGCGAGTTCGGTCAGATCTTCGCCGCCTTTCCGGACTTCGACTTCCAGGTCACCGACCTGTACGTGCGCGGCGAGCAGGCCACCGTGCGCTGGCGCGCGCGCGGCACGTTCAGCGGGAGCAGCTTCGACGGCATAGAGCCCAACGGCGCGCGGGTCGACGTCGAGGGCGTGGACCTCGTGAGGATCCACGACGGCAAGGTGGTGGACCTGGACGCCTTCGTCAACTTCGCCGACTTCGCCCGCCAGATCGGCGTCCTTCCCCCGGCCGGGTCGTCCACGGAGCAGCGGATGACCTCGATCATGAACGCCCGGACCCGCCTCGGCCGCCGGATCGCCGCCGATCCCGAGCGCGTGGCCGACGGCGTGTGGCGCATCGCGGGCGGCGCGCCCGTGCGGTTCATCAACGCGTACCTGATCGAGGGCGACGACGGCGTGACGGTGTTCGACGCCGGGACGAAGCAGATGGGCCCTGCGCTCTCGCTGGCGGCGGCCGCGCTCGGGCCGATCTCCCGGGTCGTGGTCGGCAACGCGCACGCCGACCACCGCGGCGGCGGCGCGGCGCTGCATGCACCCCTGCTCTGCCACGAGCGCGACCGCGCCGACGTCGAGGGCGACGGCGGCGCCCACTACTTCGACTACGCCCAGCTCGGCTTCCCGCCCGCGCGCTTCCTCGTGCCGCGGATCATGGCTTCGTGGGACAGCGGGCCGCTCACGGTCGCGGGCACGGTGGCCGAGGGCGACGAGATCGCCGGCTTTCGCGTGGTCGAGCTTCCCGGCCACTCGCCCGGGACCATCGGGCTGTGGCGCGAGCGCGACCGGCTGGCGCTGACCAACGACTGCTTCGCCATGTTCGATGTCTACACGGGGCGCCCGGCACCGCCAGCGATCCCCCACCCCGCCTTCAACTTCTCCACCGAGCAGTGCCGCGAGAGCGCGCGCCGGCTCGCCGCGCTGGAGCCGGCGACGTGCTGGCCGGGTCACCACGGCCCGCTGACCGGAGACGTGCGCGGCACGCTCGAACGGATCGCGGCCGAGTAGTGGGTCGCCGCTCGCGCAGGCGGGCGCGCGGCGACGACCCCGAGCCGTCCGCGCCCGTCACCGACTACACCGACCCCGAGGGCAACGTGCTCGTACTACGTGGTTCCCTGCCCGCCCGGGCGCGGCAAGAGTACGCCCGCACGCTCGCCGGCGAGGGACGCGTGGCGGGCGCCGAGAGCGCCCGCGAGGACGCGTGGCAGCGTGCGATCGAACTGCTGTTCGAGCGGCTCGCGGTGCGCTGGACCATCGCCGGCCTCCCGGTGGAGCGCCAGGACGAGCTGATCGGCCGTTACCGCATGGCCACGGCGGAGGAGCGCGCCTGGGTGCGCGACGTCCTGCGCGAGCACGTGGCGGCCAACTTCCCCGAGCTCGACGCTCCCTAGCCCTAACGCAACGTCCACGGCCGCGCCGCACGCTACGGTCATTGCATGCGCCGCACCAAGATCGTCGCCACCATCGGCCCGGCCTCGCGCGACGTGGCCACGCTCGAGCGCATGGTCGCCGCCGGGATGGACGTGGCTCGCCTGAACTTCTCGCACGGCACCCGCGAGACCCACGCCGAGACCGCCCAGCGGGTGCGCACCGCCGCCGAGCGAGTGGGGCGCCAGGTGGCGATTCTCCAGGACCTTCCCGGTCCGAAGCTGCGCATCGGGGAGCTGCGGGAGGGGGTCATCGAGCTCAAGCCGGGCGAACGGCTCATGTTCGAGTGTGGCTCCCGCGAGGTGGGCCATCACGACCGCCTGACGTTGGGCTGGCCGGGCCTGCCCGCGGCTGTGTCGCCCGGCGAGGTCGTGTACCTCACCGACGGCTCCGTCCGTCTGCGCGTCACCGCCGTGCGCGACGGCGAGGTCGACACCGAGGTCGAGCTCGGCGGCACCGTGTCCTCCCACCAGGGCCTGAACGTGCCCGGCGACCTGGCCTCGCTGCCCTCCGTGGCCGAGGAGGACCTCGACCTCCTGCGCTTCGGCGAGTCGATCGGGGTCGACGTCGTGGCTCTGTCGTTCGTGCGCCGGCCCGAGGACGTGACCCACGTCCGCGAGCACACGCGTCTGCCGCTGATCGCCAAGATCGAGAAGCGGGCGGCCGTGGACGCGGCCGAGGAGATCATGGTCGCATCCGATTGCGTGTTGGTCGCGCGCGGCGACCTCGGGATCGAGCTGCCCATCGCGGAGGTGCCGATGGTGCAGAAGCGCGTCCTTGCGCTCGCCGGCGCCCACGCCCGCCCTTCCATCACTGCCACGCAGATGCTCGACTCCATGGTCGCCTCCTCGCGCCCCACCCGCGCCGAGGTGGCCGACGTGGCGAACGCGATTCTCGACGGGACCGACGCGCTCATGCTCTCCCAGGAGACGGCGGTGGGCTCCTATCCGGTCGAGGCGGTGGCGATGATGGCGTCGATCGCCGAGCACACTGAGCCGGAGGCGCCGTACGAGCGCTGGAACGAGGAGCGCGTGCGGCGGGGCGAGCGCGACCCGTCCTACACGGTGGCCTACAGCGCCTGCGCCGCCGCCCGCCAGCTCGACCTGGCGGCGCTCGTCATCCCGACGCTGTCCGGGCGCTCGGCGCGGATCATCTCCGCGCACCGCCCGCAGGTGCCGATCTACGCGCTGTCTCCGGGCAAGGAGACGGTGCGCCGCTGCGCGCTGATGT
Source organism: Solirubrobacteraceae bacterium (assembly GCA_033855795.1). GTDB lineage: Bacteria > Actinomycetota > Thermoleophilia > Solirubrobacterales > Solirubrobacteraceae > JALYZC01. The sequence goes on from JAWVFS010000222.1 coordinate 3,462, forward strand.
GGGGCGTGCAGGCCGCGCGCATGCGCCGCCACGAGGTGACCGAGGAGCTGATCGCCGACGCCGCCGCCCGCGCGGTGCAGGAGGGCTGGGTCCAGCGCGGCGATCGCATCGGCATCACCGCCGGCCTGCCGAGTGGCCGGCCCGGCTCCACGAGCCTCTTCCAGGTCCAGCGGGTCTAACCGTTCTCACGGCTCGCCCTCGGCCTACCGGCTGAGCGCCAGCGCCGCAGCGCGCGCCAGATCGCCCGTGGCGGCGGCCGGCCCGCGCCGTTCCAGGCGAGGAACGCGCCCGCCAGCCCCATCGCCACGAGCACGGCGAACGCGGCGATCGCCTCGGGCGAGTCGAGGTTGTCGAGGTGACCGCCCAACGCCGTGTAGGCGAACCCGCGCGGGATGACGGGGATCAGCGTGGCCAGGGCAAAGGTGCCGAGCCGCAGGCGCGTCAGCCCGGACACGTAGTTGATGACCACGAACGGGCTCAGGGGCGCGATCCGCGCGTACAGGACGGTCAGGAAGCCGCCGCGCTCGATCCGGTCCTGCCAGGTGCGGAGGCGCGGGCCCGACAACTCGTCGAGCGCGGCACGCCCGCCGCGGCGGGCAATCGAGAACTGTGTGACCGCGGCCAGCATGAGCGCGGCGATCGTGACCGGCGTGCCGCCCGCCGTGCCAAACAGCAGGCCGCTCGCTGCGGCGAGCAGCTGGTAGGGGAAGAACGCGCACGACAGCCCCGCGGCGATGAGGATGAACAGCACCGGGGCCCACGCCCCGGTTCCGTCGACGGCGTCGCGCACCTTCTCGGGCGAGCGCGACACCGTGAACAGGACGACCAGGGCGATCGCCGCGACCCCGAAGACCAGGGCGGCGAGCCTGAGCCGGTGGCTCACGCCACGGCGCGCGAGTAGAAGGCCGCCTCGGCGCGGCCCAGCTCGGTGACCGGCTCGTCCTCGTACATCCACTCGCGGGCAATTCGGTGCCAGTTGTTGCGGGCGCGCAGCTGGCCGAGCACCGCGAGCGTCAGCATCTCCATCCGCCGCCCGAACAGGTGCTCCGGCCGCATGTCCTGATGACGCATGTGGCGGAAGTGGCTGGAGCGCGGGTCCGAGGCCTCGATCATCACGTTGGTCGCGATCTCCGGCGTGAGCGTGATCTCCTCGTCGGTCGTGTACCACCAGATCGAGTCGCGCACGTACTCGTAGAGCTCGTCCAGGTCCACGCGCTCGGGCTCGGGCAGGAAGCCCGACTGAGCGAGCAGCCGGTGCAGCTCCTCCTGGTCGCCTTCCACGGTCGCCCGCTGGCAGGCGAGCTCGAGCGCGACGTCCTTGGCCTCCATGCGCTTGAACAGGCCGAAGTCCAGGAAGGCCATGCGCCCGTCGTCGAGCAGGAGGAAGTTGCCCGGGTGCGGGTCGCCGCTGAACTGGCGATGGCG
>JAWVFS010000223.1:0-3066 GCA_033855795.1 Solirubrobacteraceae bacterium
GCGCCCAGCGGCCCTTCTCGCAGTAGTGGCTGATCGGGATGGTGATCAGCCGTCGCGTGGGCATCGCGACAGTATGGCCACAGAACCGCAACACATGCGGCTAGAGACTGCGCGAGTCCCGCGGCAGGCTGTCGGACCGTGGGGACACAATCCGAACCGGTTGTCCAGGCGTGCCAGGAGGGTGCACGATCCCGACCGGTTGCACTTGACCACGTCCTCGCCGACCTGGCCAGCGTCCAGCACGGTGTCGCCGGCCGCTCACAACTGGTCGAGCTCGGTTTCAGCCGGCGGGCGATCGAACACCGGCTCGCCCGGGGCAGGCTTCACCGGGTCCATTGGGGGGTCTACGCGGTCGGACACCGGGGCCTGACGCGTGAGGGCCGCTGGATCGCAGCCCTCCTTGTGTGCGGACCCGAGGCGGTCCTGAGCCACCGCTCGGCCGCGACGGCGTGGGACATATTTCCATCGACGCGCGCGGCCGTCGACGTGATCGCATCCCGAGCGCGCCGTGGCCATCGAGGCGTGGACGCGCATGTTGTTCGCTCTCTCGATCCGGCGGACGTCGTCAGCGTGCGCGGAATCCCCTGCACGTCCGTTGCCCGGACGCTGGTCGACCTGGCGTCCGTCATCGGCACCGCCGGCGTCGAGCGCGCGTGGCGCCGGGCGGCCATGCTCGGTCTCCTCGATGTCCGGGCGGTCGAGCGGGCGCGCGGGAACGGGCGCGGGCGCCGCGGCGCCGGGATCCTGCGATCGCTGCTGGCGGACGCCGGCGTAGACGGAATAACCCGAAGCGAGCTGGAGGAGCGCTTTCTCGCGCTCTGCCGCGCCGCCTCGCTGCCGCCTCCCGAGGTCAACACCCGCATCGAGGCGAACGGCGCCACCTACGAGGTGGACTTCCTCTGGCGTGCCCAGCGCCTGGTCGTCGAGACGGACGGCTGGGGTCCCCATCACACCCGGGACACGTTCGAGGCCGACCGGCGGCGGGATGCCGCTCTCCTCGTCGCCGGCCTGCAGCTCGTGCGTTTCACCTGGCGGCAGGTCAGCCGTGAGCCGAGCACCGTGGCATCGACGGTGTTCTCGCTGCTGCAGGCGCGCGAGGGACGCTGAGCCCTACAGCGGGATGTTCCCGTGCTTGCGCTTCGGACCCGGCTCGCGCTTGGTCAGCAGCGTGTGCAGCGCGGTGATGATCTTGGGCCGGGTCTCGTGCGGCACGATCACGTCGTCGATGTACCCGCGCTCGGCCGCGCTGTAGGGGTTGGCGAACCGGGCCTTGTAGTCGTCCATCAGCTTCTGGCGGCGCTCGTCGGGCGTGGGGCTCGCCTGGAGGTCGCGGCGGTAGATGATGTTCACCGCGCCCTCCGGGCCCATCACGGCGACCTCGGCCGTCGGCCAGGCGAAGTTGAAGTCGGCGAGCATGTGCTTGGAGGCCATGACGTCGTAGGCCCCGCCGTAGGCCTTGCGCGTGATGATCGTGATCTTGGGGACGGTCGCCTCGGTGTAGGCGTACAGCAGCTTGGCGCCGTGGCGGATGATCCCGCCCCACTCCTGGCTCGTGCCCGGCAGGAAGCCCGGCACGTCGGTGAAGGTGACGATCGGGATGTTGAAGGCGTCGCAGGTGCGCACGAAGCGGGCGGCCTTGACCGAGGCGTCGATGTCGAGCACCCCGGCGAGGCTGGCCGGCTGGTTGCCCACGATCCCGACGGTGTAGCCGTCCAGCCGCGAGAAGCCGCAGACGATGTTCGTGGCGTAGTGCTCGTGGACCTCGAAGAACTCGCCGTCGTCCACGATCAGCCGCACGACGTCGCGCATGTCGTAGGGCTTGTTGGGTTGGTCGGGCACCACGTTGTCGAGCTCGGGGTCCATGCGCAGCGGGTCGTCCGTCGGCATCACCCGAGGCGGGGTCTCGAGGTTGTTGGAGGGCAGGAACGACATGAGGTAGCGCGTGTCCTCGAGGCACGTGTCCTCGTCGTCGGCGGCGAAGTGGGCGACACCCGACTTGGTGTTGTGGCTCATCGCACCGCCGAGCTCCTCGAACGTGGGTTCCTCGCCGGTGACCGTCTTGATCACGTCGGGCCCGGTGATGAACATGTGGCTGGTCTCCTTGACCATGAAGATGAAGTCCGTCATGGCGGGGGAGTAGACGGCACCACCCGCGCACGGGCCCATGATCAGGCTGATCTGCGGGATCACACCCGAGCACTTGACGTTGCGGACGAACACGTCGCCGTAGGCACCCAGGGACACGACCCCCTCCTGGATGCGCGCTCCGCCCGAGTCGTTGATGCCGATCACCGGGCAGCCGATCTTGGCCGCCAGGTCCATGATCTTCACCATCTTCTCGGCCATGACCTCGCCGAGTGAGCCGCCGAAGACCGTGAAGTCCTGGGAGAAGACGCAGACGCGGCGGCCGTCGATGGTGCCGTGGCCGGTGACCACGGCGTCGCCCCAGGGCCGGTTCTTCTGCATGTCGAACTCCGACGTGCGGTGCCGGACGAACGTGTCGAGCTCCTGGAAGGAGCCGGGGTCGAGCAGCTTGTCGATGCGCTCCCGGGCGGTGTACTTGCCGCGGTCGTGCTGCTTGGCCTCTGCCTCTGGCGCGGAGTGGATCGCCGCCTCGCGCAGCTCCTGCAGCTGGGCGAGCTTCTCCTCGTAGGTCTCGGGGGACTTCTCGCGCACGGGGCGCGGGAGTCTAACCGCCCCGCTCGGCCGTCAGGACCGCGAGAACGGGCGGTGGTGGGCCGCGCCGAGGTGGTCGAGCACGTCGGCGAGCACGCTCGCGGCACGCTCGACGTCGAACGCCGGTTCCTCGGCCGGCGGCGGCTCGGGCGGGTCCGGGCGTTCCGGGACGCGGCACGCGACGACGGCGTGGACGACCCGCAGCTCGTACGGGCGGCGCTGGCGGCGGCGCTCCGGCGGCGGGGCCGGCTCGGGCTCGGGCGCGGGCTCGGGCTGGGGCTCGGGGTGGCGGGCCCGGCGGAACAGGCGGGCGAAGAAGCCCGCACGCGGGCCGGCGGCCTCGACCACCGGCTCGGGCTCGGGCTCGGGCTCGGGCTCCGCTTCGGGCTC
>JAWVFS010000224.1:0-11064 GCA_033855795.1 Solirubrobacteraceae bacterium
AGGACTGCGAGCGGACGGCCCCAGGCGAGTGGGGTGTCGGGTCGCAGCGCCGCGGCCTCGGTGAGGCCGGCAAGCGAGCTGATCGCTGCGGCCGCGGCATCGGCCGCGTAGCCCGGCACCGCGACGATGTTGTGGCGTACAAAGTTGTGCGCGTCGCCGTAGCCGATCCACCACAGCGCATACACCGCGAGCGGCGCAGCGACGATCCAGGCCTGGCGCCACTGGCGACGCCCCCACAGCACGTCGACGGCCACACCGAGGGCGATCGCCAGGCCGAGGCCGGAGCTGGCCAGCGATACGCCGAGGAGCACGCATGCGCCGACGTCCCCGCGACGGTCGGCGCGATCGAGCATGAGCAAAGCGCCCAGGCTGGCCGCGAGCGAGAGCAGCCAGCCGATCTGGAAGGGCCACAGGATGTTTTCCCAACCCGGGCCGAGGAAGACCAGAAGCGCGGCCGCGAGCAGGGCCAGGTAGCTCCCGACACGCCGCTTCGCGTACACGAAGACCAGCGCGACGCACGCGAGGTGGCCCGCGACCACCATCGCGCGGTACGGGCCGTTATTGCCCAGCCCGGCGGTCACGAACAGCAGCTTGTACAGGACGACCGGGATCAGCGAGAAATGCTCGTTGTGCGGCTTGAGGAAGGTGTCGAGCCCGCCTCCCCGGCGCTCCAGCGCCCACCCCCACTCGTCGCTCCAGAGCGTGGTGCCGCGCGTCTCGTAGTAGATGAAGGCGGCGCCGACGACGAGGAGCCCCGCGAGCGCGATCCACGCCAGGCGATCCGGCTCCATCCGCCGAAGGCCCCGCCATCGGTCGTGCGGCATGCCCGCCCTCAGCGTCGCTCCCGGACCCATCCGGCCACGATATCCGACAGCTCCCGACCGCCATCGCCGAGCATGTGCGCCGCACTCGGGCAGACCCACGGTTCGTCGCCGCGCGGCGGTGTGCACGTGGTTCCAGGTTGCCGCGGATCCCTGCGACCCCTACGCTTTCGCCAGCTTTGCGGAGAAAAAGACGGGCGGACAGGGGACGGAAGAAGATGACGCGGCTTCTCGCCGCGCAATTCGTCGTGGTCGCGGCCACGCTCGTATTCGGCGTACAGTCGGCGGCGGCCGCCGCGCCCGTCATCACGCTCGACGCTCCCGCGAACGGCGCCACGACGTCGGATTCGACGCCTCCCCTCAGCGGGTCGACCAACGACTCCACCCCCACCGACCAGGTGACCGTGACCGTCAGCGGACCGGTCAATCAGATCCTGAAGGCGACCCCGAACGGCACGGCCTGGAACGCGAGCGCGAGTCCACCGTTGCCGGACGGCACCTATACCGCCGTGGCCACGCAGACCAACGGCACCAGTGAGACGGGCACGAGCCCGACGCACACCTTCACGGTCGACACGGCGCCCCGGGCCTCGTTCGGGTATACGCCGAGCTCGCCGCTGACCGGCGACACGATCACCCTCTTCTCCACCTCGAGCGACCCGAACGGGCCGATCACCAGCCTCGAGTGGGACCTCAAGGACGATGGCAAGTTCGCCGACGCGACCGGGCCGACCGCCACGGTCTCGTTCGCGACCGCCGGCCCCCATCGCGTGCTTCTGCGCGCCACCAACGCCAGGGGCGCCTCGACGGTCGCCGAGGCCATCATCAGGCTCGCCTGGCGGCCGATCAGCCCGACTCCGGTCGTGGCGCCCGCGCTGATGAGCCCCTTCCCCGTCGTGCGGATCGCCGGGTCGTTCACCTCGGCGGGCGCCCGGCTCCGCGTGCTCGAGATCAGCGCGCCGAAGAGCGCGCGCATCGACGTGGCGTGCCGCGGGGCAGGCTGTCCCAGGAAGCGCCAGACGAAGCTGGCATCGCTTGGGCCGGTGGCGCGCAGCGCAGGGCTCGTCCGCTTCCCCAGGTTCGAGCACACGCTGCGCGGCGGCGTGGTGCTCGAGGTCCGTGTCACCCAGGCCGGCCGCATCGGCAAGTACACGCGCTTCACGGTCCGGCGAGGCAGGAGCCCGTTGCGGATCGACCGCTGCCTCATGCCCGGCAAGACGACCCCGGTCAGATGTCCATCGGAATGAGGCTCGGGCACGCCCTCCACGGGCTGCGGGAGACCCTCGGGATGACGATCGTGCCGCGGGAAGAGCTCAGGCACCGCCGCGCGCTCGGGCTCCTCCTGGTTGTGGCGCTCGTCTTCGGCGGCGCGTTCGGGCTGGCGCGGAGCGCCCGGAGCGGAGGCGCGGCCGCGTCGGAGGACCGGTCGGCGTCGGGAACGACGCTCAGCATCGCCCAACTGGGCAACGAGCCGACGCTGCCGGCGCTGCTCGTGCCGAAGCCGAGCGCTCCGGCCCCGCGCCGGGCCGCCCCCCCGACGGCCACCACGACCACCACGACCACGACCACGAACCTGGGCGGATTGCAGACGGGCCCGCCGGTTCCCGTCAGCAGTCCCGCGCCGTCAGCCCCGGCTCCCACGCCGGCGCCGTCACCCGCCCCCGCGACCCCGTCGAAGCCGAGCGGCGGGTCGTTCGACGACTCGGGCTGACCGGTGCTCCGGCGACCGGTCAATCTGGCGGCCACGCTGGCGCTCGTGGTGCTGATCGCGGCCGTCCTCGGCTTCCTCGCCGAAAGCCTCACGCACAGGCCGGCGGCGCCGCCCGCGAACGACGCGGCGATCGCGCAGGACATGGTGCTGAACTTCCCGCGCACCTGGAAGCGCGTGGCCACGGGGCCGTCGGTTCCCGGGCTCGCGCTCTCCAATGTCGTTCGCCTGGCTCCCAGAGGGCACGGCGATCGTGCCGGCCTGATCGCCGGTCGGGCGCCGGCCGAGGGCCCGACGCCACTGCCCGCCGACCTCCTGGCACGCCTTGCCGGCCCGCCTCGAGGTGACGTGGTGGCGCTGGGCGGCTTGGAGATGTACCGCTACACCGGCCTGCACGTGCCGGGATCGGATGCTGGGCTGACGCTGTATGCGGTGCCCAGCGCCGGCGACGTCGCGATCATCGCGTGTGTCGCCGCGGCCGGCAGCACCTCCTACCTGGATGCGTGCGGCAACATCGCCGCCGGCACGGATCCCCTGCGCACGGCGCCCTTCACTCTCCTCCCGAACGAGGCGTACGCGAGGGGCCTCAGCTCGGTCCTGGCCCGGCTCGACGCCGTCCGCGGCGCGGCGCCCAAGGCGGTCCGGACGTTGCCGTCCGCCCAGGAGGCCGCGCTCGCGAATCGACTTTCCGCCGCCTACGCCGTGGCGGCGCGGTACCTCGCGGCGGGCAGCCCACCGCAGGCGGCGGGGCACGCGAACGGTGCACTCGCCGCCGCTTTCCGCCGCGCCGGCAGCGCATACTCGGGCGTCGCGGCGGCCGCCCGCGCCCTGGACGCGGCGGCCGTGTCGCAGTGGTCGTCCGCGGCCCGCGCCGCGGAGGGCCAGGTCCGTACCGCCATCGCCGCTCTCGGGTCGCTGGGATACGCGGCCGACTAGCGCGGCCGGCCGGCGCCGGCCCCGGCGGTTACAGTCCCGCCGGGAATGGCGCAAATCCCGATCAACATCGCCGAGCACGTGGGCCGCACGCCGATGGTGCGACTCACACGGGTCCTCGACGGGACCGCCGCCGACGTGGAGCTCTACGCGAAGCTCGAGTCGTTCAACCCCGGGGGGAGCGTGAAGGACCGCATCGGCGTGGCCATGATCGAGGCCGCCGAGGCCGAGGGCCGCATCGAACCCGGCAGGACGACGATCGTCGAGGCCACGAGCGGCAACACGGGTATCGCGCTCGCCTTCGTGTGCGCCGCCAAGGGCTACGACCTCGTGCTCACCCTGCCCCCGGGCATGAGCCGCGAGCGCAGCGGACTGCTGCGTCTGTACGGCGCCGAGGTCCAGGAGGTCGAGTCGCTCGGCGGGATGGACGAGGCGGTCCAGGCCGCGCGCCGGATGGCCGAGCGCGACGACGTGTTCCTGCCCGACCAGTTCTCCAACCCGGCGAATCCCGAGGTCCACCGGCGTACGACCGGCCCCGAGATCCTCGATGCGCTCGACCGGCGGGTGGACGTGTTCGTCGCCGGCGTCGGTACCGGCGGGACGATCACCGGCGTGGGGGAGGTCCTGAAGGACCACAACCCGGAGACCCGCGTCGTGGGCGTCGAACCGAGCGCATCGGCCGTGCTCTCCGGTGGGGCGGCCGGGCCGCACAAGATCCAGGGCATCGGCGCCGGATTCGTCCCCCGGGTGCTCAATCGCGAGGTGCTCGACGAGATCGTGACGGTCAGCGACGAGGATGCGATCGAGGTCGCCAGGCTGCTCGCTCGTCGCGAGGGCGTCCTGGCCGGGATCTCGTGCGGGGCGGGCGTGCACGCGGCGCTCGACATCGCCCGCCGCCCGGAGTCGGAGGGCAAGCGGATCGTCACGGTCCTGCCCGACTCGGGCGAGCGCTACGTGTCGACGCCGTTCTTCGCGCCCTAGCGAGCCCGTACCGCCGCGCCGCTACGCTTTGTCGCATGCTCGGCCTGGGAACCCTGGCCCGGGTGCTCGGCGAGGTGCGCAGCGACATCGCCGCCGCACGCGAGCGCGATCCGGCGGCGCGGGGGGTGGCCCCCGCCGAGATCCTCGCCTCGTGGCCGGGCGTACACGCGCTGCTGGTCCACCGGGTTGCCCACGGCCTGCGCGAGGCCGGCGTCCCGCTGGTCCCGCGCAGCCTGGCCACGGCGTCGCGGGCCCTGACGGGCATCGAGATCCATCCGTCCGCCGACATCGGCGACAGCTTCTTCGTCGATCACGGCATGGGCGTCGTCATCGGCGAGACCGCCGAGATCGGCGACAACGTCACGCTGTATCAGGGCGTCACCCTCGGGGGCACCGGCTTCGCGACCGGCAAGCGCCATCCCACCGTCGAGGACAACGTGACGATCGGCTCGGGCGCCAAGCTGCTCGGCCCGATCACGATCGGCCACGGCTCGAAGATCGGCGCCAACAGCGTCGTCATCCACGACGTGCCGCCGAATTCGACCGTGGTCGGCAACCCTGGTCACCCGGTTCGGGTCGAGGGCCGCCGACCCGAGGGTCCCGACGCCGATTGGATCCACCTCCCCGACCCGATCGCCGACGCGATCGCCGGGCTGGCCAGCCGCATCGGCGCGCTGGAGCGGGCACTGGCCGATCTCGCGGGCGAGGAGCAGGTCGAGACATCGGCCGAGGTCCGCCCGCTGCGTCCCGCTAGCGGCCCGAACCCCGCCGGCGGGTAGAGCGTCAGTAGAAGACACTCCGGGCGCGGTGACGCGGCCGTGCCTTGTAGCGCGGCGCCTGCCCGCGGTTCCACAGCCACCCGTCGAGCGTTCGCGCGGGCACGCCGAGCCGGGCGGCGATCAGCTCGCCCGCGTGGACCGCGCACGCCCGGATCTCGACCTCCTCCGGTGATCCCGCCTCCAGCAGCTCGCCGGCGTCGATCCGGGCCGCCAGCTCGGGGTCGTAGCGCAGCACGCCGTCCACACGCAGCACGTGGGGAACGAGGTTGTCGGCGAAGACCGTCAGGCGGTCGAGGTCGTCGAACTCCGCCACCCCGGCGAGCGCGAAATCGTTCGGCGTGATCTGCGCGCGCTTGAAGAACGGCGGGTCGTGGAAGTACGCCATCCCTCCGGCCAGCTCCTCGGCGAGCCGCTCGGCGGAGCCGTTCACCGACTCGATGAGCGCCAGCGCCGACCGGGGCCCGAGGAAGCCGCCCAGGTCGCGCAGCGCGGCTGCGTACAGCCCCATGAGCTCGTTGTGCGGATCCTGCCCGAGGACCTCGGCGACCGCGGTGGCGTCGAGACCGGCGAGCTCCTGGTTGGTCCACGGGCCGTGGGCGCGCCAGCGGTCCGTCAGTGACCAGGCGACGGTGAAGTAGCCCGAGCAGCCCTCCCGCTTGCGCAGCGTCTCAAACCAGCCGGAGCCGAAGTTGATCGCGTCGAGGGCCAGCAGGTAGGCCGCGACGTCCGCGCGCGCGCCCTCGAGGTAGTGGCGCTCGGGGTCCAGCGCCGGGTCCGGCCCGGGCTCGACGTCGCCGAGGCGCTCGACGTCGATCCGGACGAACCGGGCCCGGGCCGCGATCGCGGCGCATTCGGTGCGGACGTCGTCGCAGAGCCCCACGCCCCGATCGTAGGCAGTCGCGGCCGCGTCGGGCGCTATCGTCGAGGACGATGGCCGAGAAGACCTCCGCCGCCCCTTCCCAGGACCTCGATTCCCTGCTCGAGGGACTCAACGAGCCCCAGCGGGAGGCCGTCACGTACGGCGACGGTCCGCTGCTGATCCTGGCTGGCGCCGGCTCGGGCAAGACCCGTGTCCTGACCCACCGCATCGCCTATCTGGTGCGGACCGGGCGCGCCAGGGCGGGGGAGATCCTGGCCATCACGTTCACCAACAAGGCCGCCCAGGAGATGCGCGAGCGCGTCGAGCTGTTGCTCGGCTCACGCGTGCGCGCGATGTGGGTGATGACATTCCACTCGGCCTGCGCGCGCATGCTGCGCGCCGACGCCGAGCGGCTCGGCTACACCCGCCAGTTCACGATCTACGACCAGGCCGACTCGCGCCGGATGGTCAAGCGCTGCCTCGACGAGCTCGGCGTCGACCTCAAGCGCTTCACTCCGGCCGCGGTCCAGAACCAGATCAGCGCGGCCAAGAACGAGCTGCGCTCGGCCGAGGACTACGGCCAGATCGTCGGTTCGTTCTTCGAGCAGACGGTCGCCGACGCCTACAGGCTGTACGAGCGCGAGATGCACCGGGCGAACGCGCTCGACTTCGACGACCTGCTGTTCCGCGCCGTCAACGTGCTCGAGCTCTTCCCCGAGGTCCGCGAGCGCTACCAGACCGCCTTCCGCCACGTGCTCGTCGACGAGTACCAGGACACCAACCAGGCGCAGTACCGCTGGCTCCGGCTGCTCGCGGGGGAGGGGACCGGCGACGACGCGGACCAGGGGCACCGGAACCTGGCAGTCGTCGGCGACGACGCGCAGTCGATCTACGGGTGGCGGGGGGCGGACATCAAGAACCTGCTGGGGTTCGAGGACGACTTCGTCGACGCCCACGTCGTCCGCCTCGAGCAGAACTATCGCTCCACACAGCGAATTCTCGATGCCGCCAACGCGGTGATCTCGCAAAACCGCGGTCAGCTGGAAAAGACGCTGTTCACCGAGCTGGGCGAGGGCGATCCGGTCAAGGTCCGTGAACTCGACGACGAGCATGCCGAGGCCCGCTTCGTCTCAGGCGAGATCCGGCGGCTCGTGGACGAGGGGGTCTCGCGCGAGGAGATCGCCGTCTTCTACCGGACCAACGCGCAGTCGCGCGTGCTCGAGGACCGGCTGATTCGCGACGAGATCGCCTACCAGGTGATCGGCGGGACGAAGTTCTACGAGCGGGCCGAGATCAAGGACGCCGTCGCGTATCTGACGGTCCTGAGAAACCCTGCCGACGTCGTCGGCTTCACCCGCATCGTCAATTCTCCCCGGCGCGGGATCGGCCAGACGTCGCTGTCGCGCGTCGTCGCCCAGGCCAACACGACGGGCGAGTCGGTGTGGGACACGGCCGCAGATCCGGCGGCCGTGCCCGGGCTGGGGACCGCGGCCGTGAAGGCCTTCGACCGCTTCATGGCGACCATGCGCGTACTGCGCGAGCGCGCCGAGGCGGGTGCCACCGTGGCCGAGCTGCTCGAGGAGATCCTGCGCGAGACGGGCTACACCGAGGCCCTCCAGAACGAGCGCACGATCGAGGCCCAGGGCCGGCTCGAGAACCTGGAGGAGCTCGTCGAGGTCGCGCGCGAGTACGACGCCACCGTCGAGGACGCGTCCCTGGACGGGTTCCTGCAGCAGATCGCGCTGCTCTCCGACGCCGACGGGCTGCGCGACGAGGAGGGCCTCGCGACGCTGATGACCCTGCATACCGCAAAGGGCCTCGAGTTCCCGATCGTGTTCATCATCGGCTGCGAGGAGGGCGTCTTCCCGCACTCGCGCGCGCTGGACGAGGGGGGCCTCGAGGAGGAGCGCCGGCTCTGCTACGTCGGCATCACCCGCGCGCAGCGTGACCTGTACTTCTGTTACGCGCGCACCCGCAACGTGTTCGGCTCGCGCATGTACGGCCTGCGCAGCCGCTTCATCGACGAGATCCCGTCCAACCTGACCGATGACGAGTCCGAGCCACGGGTGGGCGCCGCGCCGGGCGGCGGGTCCTGGCGAGCCGCGCAGACGACGTGGGACGGCGCCCAGGGCGAGGCCGTCGGGGCGCCGGAGTTCCGCCTCGGCGACGACATCGTGCACGCCGCCTTCGGCGAGGGCGTCGTGACCGGCGTGGAGCCGGGCGGGATCGTGGTCGTGCGCTTTGCGGGCGACGGCACCGAACGCAAGCTGATGGCCGCCCACGCACCGATCACGAGGCGTTGAGCGTGGCAACGATCATCGACGGCAAGGCCGTGGCCGCCCGCGTGCGCGCGGAGGTGGCCGAGGGCGTGTCCGCGCTGGTCGCCGAGACCGGCGCGCCCCCGGGGCTGGCCACCGTGCTCGTCGGCGAGGACCCGGCCTCGGCGATCTACGTCGCCAACAAGCAGAAGGCCTCGGCCGACGTCGGGATCGAGGGGCGCGACCACCGCCTCGCCGCCGACGTGAGCCAGGACGAGGTCGCCGAGCTCGTGGCCTCGCTGAACGACGACCCTGCGGTCAGCGGGATCCTGCTCCAGCTCCCGGTGCCGGACCACCTCGACGGCGACGCCCTGACCGCGCTGATCGATGCCGGCAAGGACGTCGACGGGCTGACCCCGATCAGCGCCGGCGCGCTCGCCCAGGGCCGGCCCGGCCTGCGGCCGTGCACGCCCTCGGGCGTGATCGAGCTGCTGGACGCCTACGACGTAGCGCTCGAGGGAGCGCAGGCGGTCGTGGTCGGCCGCTCGCTGCTGGTCGGGCGCCCGCTCGTGTTCCTGCTGCTCGAGCGCAACGCCACCGTCACGGTCTGCCACTCACGCACGCGCGACCTGCCGGCCGTGTGCGCGCGCGCCGACGTGCTCGTGGCTGCGGTCGGGTCCCCGCGCCTGATCGGCGCGGATGCGGTGCGCCCCGGCGCCGCCGTCATCGACGTCGGCATAAACCGGCTCGAGGACGGACTGGCCGGCGACGTCGACTTCGAGGCCGCGTCGCAGCGCGCCGGCCTGATCACGCCCGTCCCGGGCGGCGTCGGGCCCATGACGATCGCCTGCCTGCTGCGCAACACGCTGTTGGCCGCTCGCGCCCGAGCGGCCCATCCAGCGGTCTAGGCTTCCGGCCGCCCGGCGGCTAGGTTGCCCAGGAAACGGGGCCTGGCTGGCGAAAGCCACTCGCGACCCAACGGAGGAGACGGATGGACACCACAAAGCTTCGACTCGGAGAGCTGATCGCCGGAGTGTCGGCAATCCTGCTGTTCATCGTGATGTTCTTCCACTGGTACGGGATCAAGACCGGGCTGTCGTCGCAGGGAAGCGCGATCTTCAAGAGCGTCACGGGGCAGTCGGTCGGCAGCACCGTCGGGGTCTCCGCGTGGCAGATCTACAGCTACACGGACCTGCTCCTGCTCCTCCTGATCATCCTCGCAATCGGGATGGTCGTGCTCAGTGCGACCGAGCGCTCCGCGGCGGTGCCGATCAGCATGAATGCGATCGTGACCGCGTTCGGCGGGCTCATGACGCTGATCGTGCTCTACCGGCTGATCAACCAACCTGGGCCCAATGATTTCGTGACCGTGAAGTTCTGGGGGTACGTCGGCCTCCTCCTCACCGCCGGGATCGCGGTCGGTGCCTTCCTCGCCATGCGCGACGAGGGGACGAGCTTCAGCGACACCGCCCGGCGCCTTCTGGGCGCGACCGGGGGCGCCGCCGCGCCGCCGCCGCCGCCCGCGGCTCCGCCCGCCGGCCAGCCGGCGCCGGGCGAACAGCAAACGCCACCGTCGCAGCCGCCGCCGTCGCAGCCCCCGCCGGGCGGCGGCGCGCCGCCGACCGGCTGACGCGGCGTGACCGACTCCGGGCCGAACGTCGTCCTCCTGGTGGCCGCGGGCCTGGCCTGCGTGCTGCTCATCGTGGGCGCGGTCGGGACGTGGCAGGAGGCGGACGTGAGCAGCCTGGGCCTGAACATCCACGCCAGCGCAACCGGGGTCGAGCACGGCTCCGACGGGCCGATCGTGATCGGGATGGCCGTCGTCGCCGGGATCATGGTCCTGTGCTACCTGCTCGTTCCCGGCCGGCCCCTATGGGCCGCGATCGTGGCCCTCGTCATCGCCGGCCTGGCCCTGCTCACGGTCGTGGCGGACACCATCGATGTCGGGAGCCGCACGTACCTCAGCCCGGGCTGGGGCCTGTACCTGGACATCTTCGCCGCGATCGCGCTCACGGCCGCCTGCGCGCTGCTGGTGCGCGAGGCGGTCGCCCACGGACGTGCGGTGCGGGCCACGAGGCCGATCGCCCCGTGGCCGGCGCAGCAGCCGGTTGCGCCCATGCAGCCGACTCAGACCGTGCAGCCGGCGCAGCCCCTCCAGCCGGCACAGCCGGCCGCGCCCGCCGGCTGGCACGCCGACCCGTGGCGCCAGAAGCGCCTGCGCTACTGGGACGGCACGCAGTGGACGGGCCACACGGCCGACTGACGGCGCCCCCCGCGCCCTAGAATCGGCCGCCATGATCGACCGTGACGAGGTCCTCCACGTCGCGCGCCTGGCGCGCCTGGCGCTGTCCGAGCAGGAGGTCGAGCGGATGGCCCGGGAGCTGTCCGCCGTGCTCGACCACATCGAGCGGATCTCCGAGCTCGACCTCGAGGCCGTGCCGCCGACGTCGCACGTGATCGACGTCGCCGGCGCGCTGCGCGAGGACGAGCCGGAGCCGTCACTCCCGCGCGAGGTCGTGCTCGAGCAGGCGCCCGCCGTCGAGGACGGCGGCTTCCTCGTCCCCAGCCCCGGCGGATGACCGAAATCACCTCGCTCTCCGCCTTGGAGGCGGCCGAGCGCGTGCGAGCCGGCGAGCTGGCCCCCGCTGAGGTCTTCGCCGCCTATCGCGACCGCGCCGCCGCTGACGAGCTCAACGCCTTCCTCTGGGTCGCCGACGACGCGGGC
>JAWVFS010000225.1:0-13313 GCA_033855795.1 Solirubrobacteraceae bacterium
GAGCTCGAGCTCGGTCGCGCGAGCGCGCGTGAGCTGCGCCCAGAACCGGCGATTCGAGGCCAGGCTGAGCTCCACGCGCACCTCGAAGCCGAGGTGCACGACGCGCTCGATCATCGCCTCCAGGCCCCCATCGTCCGGGTCGAGGCGCACGTCGATGTCGTGCGGGCGCACCAGGCCGTCGCCGATCTCCGTGACCGGGCCGACGAACCGCATGACGAACTCGCTCTGCGGCTGCTCGTAGACCTCCCGGGGCGAGCCGATCTGCTCGACTCGCGCCTGATTGAGGACCACGACCTGCTCGGCCACGTCCATGGCCTCCTCCTGGTCGTGGGTGACGAAGATCGTCGTCACGTGCACCTCGTCGTGGAGGCGTCGCAACCACGCTCGCAGCTCCGCCCGGACGTTGGCGTCGAGCGCACCGAAGGGCTCGTCGAGCAGCAGCACCCGCGGCTGCACCGCGAGCGCACGCGCCAGCGCCATGCGCTGGCGCTGGCCGCCGGAGAGCTGCGACGGGTAGCGGTCGGCGAAGCCCTCGAGGTGGACAAGGGCCAGGAGCTCGTCCACGCGGGTGCGGATCTCGGCGCGCTCGCGGCGGCGCACCTTCAGGCCGAACGCCACGTTGTCGCGCACGGTCATGTGCTTGAACGCCGCGTAGTGCTGGAACACGAAGCCGACGCCGCGCCGTCGCACCGGCAGCCGCGTGGCGTCCTCGCCGGAGATCAGGACCGCGCCCTGGTCGGGTTCCTCCAGCCCCGCGATCACGCGCAGCAGCGTGGACTTGCCGCTTCCGCTGGGGCCCAACAGTGCGGTCAGAGACCCGTCCGGGACCTCCAGGCTCACGTCGTCGAGGGCCACGAAGCTCCCGAACGACTTGCTCACGCCCTCCACGACGATGCTCATCAGGCCAACTCCCTTCTCTTGAGCAGCTGCATGGCCACCACGGCAACCAGCCCCATCAGCGCGAGCACGAAGGCCGCCGAGTAGGCGCCCGCCAGATTGAAGTCCTCGAACGCCGCCTGCACATGGAGCGGCAGCGTCTCCGTCTTGCCGACGAGCTTCCCGGACACGACGCTCACCGCACCGAATTCACCCAGCACGCGTGCGGTCGTCAGGACCACACCGTAGGCGACGCCCCAACGGATGGCGGGCAGCGTGATGCGCCAGAACGTCTGCCACGGGCGCGCGCCCAGCGTCTCGGCGGCCTGCTCCTGCTCGGTGCCGATCTCGCGCAGCACCGGGACGGTCTCGCGCACCACGAACGGCAGCGAGATGAAGATCGAAGCGATGATCATGCCCAGCGGGTTGAAGATGACCTGGATTCCGGTGCCCGCGAGGTCCTTTCCGAACCAGCCGGTCTGTCCGTAGACGAGGATCAGCGCGAGCCCGACGACGACGGGGGACACGGCGAACGGGATGTCCACGAGTGCGTTGAACATCGCCTTGCCGCGGAACTCGCGGCGCGCGATCAGCAGTGCGGCGCCGACGCCGAAGACCGTGTTGAGGGGAACGGCGACCGCGACCATGAGCAGCGTCAGCCAGAAGGCGTGGACGGCATCGGCCGTGGTCGCGGCATTCCACGCGGCGTCGAGGCCGTGCTCGAACGTCCGGTAGCCCACCATGCCGAGCGGGAGCACCAACAGCACGGTGAGGTAGCCGAGCGCGAGGCCGCGGAGGCCGAGCCTACTTCCCACGACGCGCCCCCCGAACCTGCACGGCGCCGACCGCCAGGAGCATCAGCAGGGACAGGAGCAGCAACGCGACCGAGACCGCGGCTGCGCCGGTCAGGTTGTCGCCCTCGATCTGCTTGGAGATGAAGACGGAGCTGACCTCGGTCTTGTTCGGGATGTTGCCCGAGATCAGGACGACCGAGCCGAACTCCCCGAGGCAGCGGGCCAGGGCCAGCCCGGCGCCGGCGAGGATCGCCGGCATCAGGTTGGGCAGCACGATGCGCCGGAAGACCGTCGAGGAGCGCGCGCCGAGCGAGGCGGCGGCATCCTCCATGTCGCGGTCCACCTCCATGAGCACCGGCTGCACCGCCCGCACGACGAACGGCAGCGTCACGAAGGCGAGCGCGAGCAGCACCGCCGCCCGCGTGTATGCGACGTCGATCCCCACCGGGCCGCGCGGCCCGTACAGCGCCAGGAGGGTGAGCCCGGCGACGATCGTCGGGAGGGCGAAGGGAAGGTCGATGATCGCGTTGACCGCGGCCTTGCCGCGGAACTCGTCGCGCACGAGCACCCAGGCCACAAGCGTGCCGAACACCGTGTTGACGAGCACCACGATGATCGAGGCGACGATCGTGAAGACGAGTGCCGACTTGGCGTCGGGCGCGGTGACGGCCTTCCAGAACGTGTCGAGGCCGCCGTCGAAGCCGCGCGCGACCAGCGCTGCCAGCGGCAGCAGCACGATCACGCTCAGGTACAGCAGAAGCGTTCCGCGTCCGAGGGCGGCCCGGGCGCCGCGCGCGAGGCGCTCGCCCGGAACCGGCCCCGGAGCGCGAACCGGCGCTGCGGCTGCGTCAGCCGGAGGCAGTGGACACCCCCCGTGCCTGCTCGATCTTCGTCACCAGCCCGGTCGACGGATCGAAGAACTTGGGCGTCACGGCCGTCCAGCCTCCGAAATCCTTGATCGTGAACAGCACCGGCGGGGTCGGGAACGTCTTCGCGTCGACGAGCGATGCCGTCACGGGCCGGTAGCCCTTGGACGCATAGATCCGCTGGGCCGCCGGGGTGTGCAGGAAGGCGAGGAACGCCCGAGCCTGCGTGAGGTGCTTGGAGTTCTTGAGCACCGCGGCCGGGTTCTCGATCAGGATCGTCTGCTTCGGGATCACGTAGTCCACCGACTGGTTCTTCTGCTGGGCGGTGATCGCGTCGTTCTCGTAGCTGATCAGCACGTCGCCCTTGCCCTGGGTGAACGTGTTGAGCGCGTCGCGGGCACTCTTGTCCTGCACCGAGACGTTGGCGAACAGCGCCTTCAGGTAGTCGAGCGCCTGCTGCGGCGTCTTGCCCTGCTTGATCTGGGCTCCGTACGCGGCCATGATGTTCCAGCGCGCGCCACCCGAGGAGATCGGGTTGGGCGTGACCACGTCGACGCCCTTCTTCGTCAGGTCCGACCAGCCCGTGATGTGCTTCGGGTTGCCCTTGCGCACGACGAGGACGACCACGGAGTTCGTGACGACGCCCTTGTCGGGGCCGGTGTTCCAATCCGCCGCGACCTGGCCCGACTTGACGAGCCGGTTGACGTCCGGCGACAGCGAGAAGGCGACCACATCGGCGGAGAGGCCGCTGGCCACCGCCCGCGACTGGTCGCCGGAGGCGCCATAGGACTGGTCGAATGTGACGCCCTTCCCCGCCGCGGTCTTCTGGAAGGCCGGGATGATCGCCGCGTACGCCTCCTTGGGCGTGGAGTACGCGACCAGGGAGAGCTTCGCCGAGCCCGCGCCGGAGGATGAGGAGGAGGACGACGAGGAGGAGCTTCCGCACGCGGCCAGCACCAGGGCGGCGGCGAGCACCGCGAGGGCGGTCAGCGTTGGGGCACGGCGCGAGCGTGTCATCAAAGCAAACATCCTTTTCTCAATCAGGTTTATGCAGTTTACAGAGCGCGGCAATGTAGCACGCCCACAAACGCGCCCTAAAACTGACGACTGACGACTGACGACTCGGAGCTAGCGACGAGCGACGAGCTGTAAGTTCCAGCCACGCTGCTCCGCCTCGACGTCGGACATCGAGGAGCGTGCAGTCAGTGGAGGGGGTCGGCCCCAGGACCCCCGCCGGCCTCCGTGAGGCCAACGTGCAAGCGCTGACTGAACGATTGGGGCGCTATAGCGCACCAAACCCTTCAACGGGCGCGATCCGTGCTCCCGAGATCAAACCCCCTGCGCGGTCATCGCCGGCGAGCTTGCTTGGCGGCCTGCCCGGTCGCCCCCTCGATGCCCGTCGTTCCGAGCCCGAACAACGTGCTCAGGTTCTACGACTAACCGGCAGCCGCCCGGCGCTGCGCGCGAGCGGCGTACATCTGCGCATCGGCCCGCTCGCAGGCCACGGCGACGGAAGGCTGCGGCGGAGCGCAGGCGTAGCCGGCGGAAACCGACATCGGCGGGCCGGAGCCGTGGGACTCGCGCACGGCGTGGTGGACCCGCTCGCACCAGGCGCGGGCGCTGTTCTCGTCGGAGTAGCGCAGGAGTACTCCAAACTCGTCGCCGCCGATGCGGGCCACGAAGTCCGTCGCCCGCGAGTTCGAGGCGAGGATCCGCGCGCAATTGCGCAGCAGCGCGTCCCCCGCAATGTGCCCGAACTGGTCGTTGACCTGCTTGAGGCCGTCGACATCGAATATCGCGATCGCGACCTCCGCGCCGCTGCGGGTGCGGTGCAGCTCCTCGCGCTCCAGCGTCTCTTCCCAAGCTGCCCGGCTCGCCACCCCGGTCAGCGCGTCCGTGCGGACCCGCCGCGCCAGGTCGGCGTTCTCGACCGTGAGCTGCTCCTGGGCGAGCGTGCGGCGCAGGACGACCTCTGCCGCGTCGGACACGGCACGGGCGACGCGCTGGCAGAGGGCCGTGAACCCGCGCGGGACCGGCTCGGCATGGGCCACGACGAGCACGGCCAGCGGGGGTGAGCCGATCGGCAGGGCGTGGATGGAGGAGAGCCCCGGGCTGCGGACGATCGAGGGCACGGGGGCCGGCTGCCCGTCGGCGTCCTGTATCAGCAGAGGCAGGTCCTTCGCCTCCGCGGCAAAGGCCGTGAGTGCCTCCCGCAGTTCGTCGCGCGGTGCGGGGGTCCACCCGCGGTCGGCCCAGCCGAACCGCGGCGCGGCCCCCGCCTCGACCAGCACGACCGCACCGAACTCGCAGGACAGCGCGGCCGCCGCCCGGTCGGCGATCGCGGACAGCGTCGCCTCCACCCCGTCGGCAGCGACCGTGGTGGTCGCGCGCACGGCGTCCAGCACCTCGATCTCGTCCGCCAGCCGCTTGGCCGCCGAGACGTCCCGAACGATTGCGGACGCGCGCTTGGCGAGCCGGGCGGCCTCGGACGTGTCGGCACCGCGCAGCGCATCGGAGGTCGATCCGAACACCACCACCACATCGTCGGGGCAGGGCACGATCACCGCGCTGCGCCCGTAGTACGGCCCGACGATCCGCCCGGTCTCCGACAGCTCCAGACAATGGGCCTTCCCGCGCTCGAGGGCCGCGAGGAAGTGGCGCTCCTCTCGCGAGCGCAACTCGATGTTGCCGGCCCAGCCCTCGCCGCGCCCCACACCGCCGAGGTGCGAGAAGACATCGGGGGAGATGCGGCGGAAGATGAACAGGTCGTCGGCTCCGAGCGCATCGGCGAGCCCCGCGAGCGCCACGTGGCGTTCGCGCCCCTCGGCGTCGCGCGGTGCCTCGAGCACCGGCGGGGCTTTCTCCCCCAACTCCTCGAGCAGGAATTGCACGACGCGCGGGTCGAACTGGGAGCCCGCCCCCCGCCGCAGCTCGACGATCGCCTCCCCATGCGGCAGCGCCGGACGGTAGGGCCGGTCCGACGTCATGGCGTGGTAGGCGTCGCAGGCGAAGACGATGCGGGCGGCCAGAGGAATCTGCTCGCCGGCCAGGCCGTCGGGGTAACCGGTCCCGTCCCAGCGCTCGTGCTCGGCGCGCACCGCGGTGGCCACCTCACGGAGGAAGGGGACCTGACTGATGATCTGCTCCCCCACCACAGGGTGCTGGCGCATGACCGCGGAGTGCTCCGGCGTCAGCGAGTCAGGACTGCGCAGGATCTCGCTGGGCACCCCGAGCTTGCCGATGTCGTGCAGCAGCGCGACCTGGCCGATGCGGTGCAGCTCAGCGCCCTCGATGCCGAGGGCCTCGCCCACGGCGTGAGCCAGCGTGGCCGTGGCGGCCGAGTGGGAGGCCGTGTACTCGTCGCGCGAGTTCATGGCCGAGACCAGCGCGAGGACGACCGCCTCGTAGCTCTCGCTGATCTCCTGCTGGCGAGAGATGCGGTCGAGCCCCAGCGCGACGATGGCCGCGTGCGCCTGGGCGAGCTCCACCTGCTGGACGGTCGGCGCGAACGGCCTGTCGGCGTACGTCGCGAACGTTCCCACGGTGCGGCCGTCGGGGAGCTTGAGCGGGACCGACCAACAGGCGCGCAGGCCCTCGGCCCGAGCGAGGTCGCGAAAGGATTGCCAGCGCGGATCGGTCTCGATATCGGCTGTGATGTGCGGCTCGCCGGTGTGCCCGGCCGTTCCGCAGGTCGCGACGTCGGGTCCGATCTCGAGCCCTTCGATCGCCTCGAGATAGGTCTCGGAGAGGCCCATGGCGGCGCCGTGTCGCAGCCGGCGGTCCTCGATCAGCAGGATCGAGCAGCGCTGGGCGCCGACGAGCGCGGCGAGCTGGTGCACGGCTTCGTGGAGAAAGTCGGCGTCGGTACTGGCGCGACCCGCCGCCATGGCGGCTGCCTTGAACGTCTCCAGAGCCGACGAGCGCGTCACAACGCGAGATTCACTTGTAAACAGGCCTCCGTGGGACCCCCATCGGCAGGTCCGTCGCCGCCCTTTAGCACCCCCGGCAGCGCGTAGGATCCCCGTCGGTGACGCTGCCCTTCACCGCACCGCTCAAGCCCCAGCTCGCGAAGTCGCGCGCGAGCCTGCCCGAGGGCGAGAACTGGCGCTACGAGCCCAAGTACGACGGGTTTCGCGCCCTGGCGTTCGTGGACGACGGGGACATCACGCTCCAATCGCGGTCGGGGCGGCCACTACGGCGCTACTTCCCAGAGCTCGAGTTCATGCCCGGCCGCTACGTGCTCGACGGCGAGATCATCATCGGGGACCCGGAGGGGGAGCAGGACTTCGACGCGCTCCAGCAGCGCCTGCACCCGGCCGAGTCGCGGGTCCGGCGGTTGGCCGAGGAGACCCCCGCGCGCTACGTGGCCTTCGACCTTCTCGCCTCCGATGACGATTCGCTGCTCGACCGGCCGTTCCACGAGCGCCGCGAGGCGCTGGCCGGGCTCGTCGCCGAGCCCGTGCTGCTCGCGCCCTTCACGAGCGACCCCGAGGAGGCGGCGCCGTGGCTGCAGCAGGCCGAGGGCGTGATCGCGAAGGAGGCCGACGCGCCCTACCGACCCGGTGAACGCAAGGGCATGGTCAAGGTCAAGCGCGTACGCACGATCGACGCCGTGGTCGCCGGCTGGCGCCCGGGCAAGGAGGAGGGCACGCTCGGCTCACTGATCCTCGGGCTCTACGACGCCGAGGGCGAGCTGCATGTGGTCGGCCACACCTCGGGCTTCCGGGCCAAGGAGAAGCGCGAACTGCCTGCCAAGCTCGCGCCGTATGAGACCGGCGAGCGCGGCACCGCGGAGCCGAGCCGGTGGGCGGCGGACCGCGAGCTCGAGTGGATCGACCTGCGGCCCGAGCTCGTCGTCGAGGTGAGCTTCGACCACGTCAGCGCGGGACGCATCCGCCACGGGACGAAGCTGCTTCGGTGGCGCGAGGACAAGCCGCCGGCCGAGTGCCGGATCGAGCAGCTCGACGGCTGAGAGCTCGCCTCAGGCCTCGTCGAACTCGTCGTCGTAGCCCTGGCCGGTGCGCTCGCCGGGCCGCCGGCGCGGGTGCTCGTCCCCCTGCCCGTCGCGGGTGCCCTTCGCCTGTGGGGTCGGGACGCGGCCGCCGCGCCCCGGCGGCTGGGGATCGCCGATGCGGCCGGGCTTGGGACGGTCGCGGTCCCGGCTGGGCTGAACGCGCTTGGGCTCGTCCCGCTGCTTGCGGAAGTGCGGCGGCCAGGGCGCGTCGCTGAGGCCCTCGTCCTCGTCGCGCTGCGCGAGGTCGAGCAGCTTCGCGAGCGAGCCGGCGTGCTCGTCGATGTCGGCGGCCGGATCGCCGTGCTCGCGCAGGCGGTCGGGCACGGTGTCGAGCCGCAGCTCGCGCGGCTCCACGTCGGCCACCTCGTCCCACGCCAGCGCGCAGGAGACGCGGGCGTCCGGTGTGGGGCGCACGGAGTAGGCGGAGGCCACCGTGCGGTCGCGCGCGTTCTGGTTGTAGTCGACGAACACCCCGTGGCGCTCCTCCTTCCACCATTTGCTCGTGGCCAGCTCGGGCGCGCGGCGCTCGACCTCCCGCGCCAGCGCGAGCGCCGCGCGGCGGACCGTCGTGAAGTCCTGCTCGGGCTCGATGCGCACGTTCACGTGGATGCCCTTGGAGCCGGAGGTCTTCGGGTAGCCGAGCAGGTCGTGGTCGCGCAGCACCTCGTCGACCACCAGGGCGACCCGGCGAACGTCGTCCCAGCTCGCCTCGGGCGTCGGGTCGAGGTCCACGCGCAGCTCGTCCGGGTGCTCCAGGTCCTCGCGCCGCGCCGGCCAGGGGTTGAAGTCGATCACGCCCAGGTTCACCGCCCAGGCGAGGTGGGCGGCGTCGTTGGGGCACAGCTCGGTCGCCGTGCGCCCGCTGGGGAAGGACACGGTCGCGGTCTGCAGCCAATCGGGCGTGTTCTTGGGCACCCGCTTCTGCCAGATCGGGTCCTCCTCGATCCCCTTGACGAAGCGCTTCATGACCGTGGGGCGGTCGCGCAGGTGCACGAGAGCCGCGTCCGCCACCGCGAGGTAGTAATCCACGAGATCGCGCTTGGTCCAGCCGGGCTTGGGGAAGTAGACCTTGTCGGGATTGGACAGGCGCACCTCGCGCCCGGCGATCTCGAGGATGACGTGCTCGGCCTTGGCCATCGTTGCAAGCCTGACAGCATCCGGCCGTGGCCTCCGCCCGCCCGCGCCCTCCCGTGCTCGTCGCGCCCGACTCGTTCAAGGGCACGCTGCGCGCGACCGAGGTGGCCGCCGCCCTCGCGCGCGGCCTCGAGCGCGCGGGCTGGGTGGCCGACGCGTGCCCGATCGCCGACGGCGGCGAGGGCACGATGGAGGTCCTGCTCACGGCACTGGGTGGTGAGACGGCGGCGGCGCGCGTCCACGGCCCGCTGGGACGCGAGGTCGAGGCCGGCTTCGGGCTGCTGGAGGACGGAGGCACGGCCGTGCTGGAGACGGCGCAGGCGAGCGGGCTGGGCCTGGTGACCGACGATGAGCGCGACGCCGTGGCGGCGTCCACCGCCGGGACCGGCGAGCTGATCCTCGCCGCCGTCGAGGCGGGGGCCGCAGTCGTGCTCCTCGGGGTCGGCGGCAGCGCCACGACCGACGGCGGGGCGGGCGCCGTGGAGGCGATCCGCGACGGTGGCGGCCTAGGCGGCGCGCGGCTCGTGGTGCTGTGCGACGTGCGTACGCCGTTCGAGCGCGCCGCCGAGGTGTTCGCGCCGCAGAAGGGGGCCGATGCGGACGCCGTGCGACGCCTGACGCGCCGATTGCGCGACCAGGCCGGCCGCCTGCCCCGCGATCCGCGCGGCGTGCCGATGACCGGAGCGGCGGGCGGCCTGGCCGGCGGGCTATGGGCGGCGTTCGGAGCGGTGCTCGAGCCCGGCGCGGTGTTCGTGCTCGACGCGCTCGGGTTCGACCCGCGCATGCGTGGCGCCCGCGCCGTCGTCACCGGCGAGGGCCGGATCGACGGGCAGACGCTCGAGGGCAAGGCCGCCGGCGAGGTGGCGGTGCGCTGCCGCCAGGCCGGCGTCCCGTGCCACGCGATCGTCGGCTCCAATGCGCTCGGGCTGTTCGAACAGCGCATCCTGGACCTGCAGACCGTCGACGAGGCAGGCACCCCGGTCGCGCTCGAGCGCGCGGCGGAGCGGCTCGGGCAGGACCTTTAGGATCGCGCGGTGCCCGAGCGCTCGCGATCCGGCCTGTCGCTCCCGTCGCCTGGATCGCGACGGGCGGTCGTCGTCGGGGCCGGGTCCTTCGGCACGGCGGTGGCCGTGCTGCTGGCACGGGGAGGGCTGCGCACGGCGCTGCAGGCACGCACGGCCGAGCAGGCCGAGGTGCTCGCCCGCGAGCGCGAGAACGCCCTCTACCTGCCCGCGGTCCCGCTGCCGCGCGAGCTGCGGATCGAGTCGACGAGCGCCGGCCTGGGCCGGGCGGACTACGTGTTCCTGGGCGTCCCCTCACGGGGCCTGGACGAGGTGATCGCCGGCCTCGAGGAGGCGGGGCTGCCCGAGCGCGCGGCGATCGTGTCACTGGCAAAGGGCCTGGTTCCCCCGGACGGGGTCGCGCCCACGGTGATGTTGAGCGCGCGCTTCGGCCCGGAGCGCGTGGCGTGCGTCGGCGGGCCGGCGCACGCGCAGGAGACGGTCACCGCGGGCGCGGGGCTGGTCGCCGCTTCGACCGACGAGCGCCTCGCCGCCACGCTCGCGCAGGTGTTCAACCGGGCCGGCGTGGTGTGCGAGCTGTCCAACGATCCGGTCGGTGTGGAGCTGGCCGGTGCGGCCAAGAACGCCGCCGCTCTCGCCGCCGGTGCAACCGAGCGCCAGGGACTGAACGCCGCCGGCGCCGCGGCCGGGCACATCTTCGCGGAGGTGTGGCGCTTCGCCGAGGGCCAGGGCGGCCGGCCCGAGTCGTTGATCGGCCTCGCCGGGACCGGCGACCTCGTCGCGACCGCGCTGGCGCCCCAGAGCCGGAACCGCCGCGCCGGCGAGCTGCTCGCCGAGGGCGTGCCCGCAGCCGAGATCCCGGCGCGGATCGGGCAGGCCGTGGAGGCGCTCGAGTCCGTCCCGCTGCTGGCGCGCGCGCTCGAGCGAGCCGGCATCGACGCCCCGGTCACCGCGGCGCTCGGGAGGCTGATCGCGGGCGAGCTGCCGCTCGACGAGTGGGTGGAGCTGGTGCGCACCACCACGCCCCCGCCCGCGCGCTGGCGCGGGCCGCGCCGCGGCTTCTGGCGTCGGGTGTGGGCGCGTATCCGCGACGCGTTCGGGCGTCGCTAGCCGCGACGCTCCGCCAGGGTCGTCACGACCGCCTCGTACACCCCCGCGCCGTGGGTCTCCTCGGCGATCCGCACGTTGTCGCGGCCGGCGATGTCCTCGCGCAGGGCCGGATCGCGGGTCAGGGCGTTGGCCACGAGCCAGAACGTCCCGACCACGCCCGCGGCCTCCATGTCCTCGCGCGAGTCGCCGACCGCGATGCACTCCTCCCGCGCGTAGCCGCGCGCCTGCATGTGGCGTGCCACGGCCCGCGCCTTGGAGGCCCCCGCCGGAATCAGGTGGTAGGCGTGCAGCCCGGTGACGCCGGGCAGCGTCGGCGAACCGCGCCGGTGCAGCGCGCCGTTGTCGACGAGCCGGACGCCATCGAGCCCGGCGTCCGCCAGCGCGGCCGCGACCTCCTGGAGGTCGACGTTTCCGCGGAACAGGTGCGAGACCTGGCGGCCGGTGTGCCACGGCTCGTGGTACTCGAGCCGGTCGCCGAAGCGCTCGAGGAGCAGCGCGGGCGCGCCGGACTCGTCGATCTGCTCGTGGATCGAGCGCTCGCCGGGCACCATGCCGTCGGTCAGGAACTCCTCCTCGCCGTCGATCACGATCCCCGAGCCGACCTCGTAGATGTAGGCGCTGGCGCCGATCAGGCGGGCGTCCTCGAAGACCTGGGCCTTACGGCGGCCGGAATAGATCACGACCTCGACCCCGGCGCGCGAGCAGGCCTCCAGCGCGCGCACGCCCATGAGGGTGAACGCGCCCTCGCCGTCATGCAGCAGCGAGGCGCCGCGGCCGAGCAGCGTCCCGTCGAGATCGACGTACAGGCAGCGCATTGCGGCGGGAGTCTAGGAGGAGCCCTGGGACGCCGCCAACGTGGCCAGCGGCGGGCGCTCGACCGGGGACGCGACGTCGGCGCCGACGAGCCGGCCCTCGCGTGCGAGCCGCGTCGCCACGGCCCCGAGCACCGCATCGGCCATCGGGCCGAGCGCGCTGAGCGGCTGGTGGCGGTTCTGGCGGACGTCGAGGTCCACCTGGGCGAGCCCGTCGAGCCCGACCTCCCGGTAGGCGTCGATCAGCATCGCGATCTCCACCGCGTAGCCGGTGGCGAAGGGCAGGCGCTCGAGCAGGTCGCGCCGCGCGGCGATCTCCCCGGCCAGCGGCTGGCGCACGTCCGCCAGCTCGGGGAAGAACCGGCGCAGCAGCGGCCGCGCCGCGAGTTCGTTCACGCGGCCGCCACCCTCGGGCAGCTCAACCGCTCCCGCTCGGAACGGCCGCCGATAGAACGCCTTGGCGAACCGCACGCCGGGCTCGCAGGCGACCGCGCCGGCCAGGCCGCACGCGAAGTGCGTGCCGAACCCCTCGGAGTCGCCGTCGAGGAAGCACACGACGTCCCCGCGCAGGACCGTCAGCGCGCGCCACATCGCGTCGCCCTTGCCGAGCACCGGCCCCTGGTCAGGGAGCAGCTCGTCCTGCTGGTGGACCTCGGCGCCGGCCGCGGCGGCCAGCTCGGCGGTCCCATCGGCGGACCCGGCGTCGATGACCGCGACCTGGTCGACGACATCGCGCTCGCGCAGCTCGACCAGCGTTCGCACGATCGGCTCGATCGTCTCGGCGCAGTCCCGCGCGGGCACGCAGACGGAGATCGTGCCGTCGCGCTCCGCGCGGACGCGCGCGGGCGGGAACGAAGAGTGATCAAACGACCGCAGGTGCGGGCTCACGACATCCACTATGGCAAGGCCCGCCTACCATGGCCGGAATGGCCGTCACCCGCGAGATCGAGCCCTGGGAGGCGCTGCTGGAGAGCGGCGAGGCCGACGAGCGGCTCGTGGCGCAGGCGGTCGAGAGCGCACGTCCGGCCATCACCGTGCCCCTGCCGCGCGACCTGCACCCGGAGCTGAGCGCCGGCCTGCGCCGCGCCGGGATCGAGGCCCTGTACGCGCACCAGGCCGACGCGCTCGAGGCCGCCGCCGAGGGGCCGGTCGTCATCACGACCGGCACGGCCTCGGGGAAGTCCCTGTGCTTCAACCTGCCAACGCTCGACGTGCTGTGCACAGACCCGCGCGCTCGCGCGCTGTACGTCTACCCGACCAAGGCGCTCGCCCAGGACCAGGCGCGGGCCCTGGCCGCGCTGAAGCTGCCGGGCCTGCGTCCGGCGATCTACGACGGGGACACGCCGCGTGGCGAGCGCGCGGCGATCCGGCGGCGCGCGAACGTCCTGCTCACCAATCCCGACATGCTGCACGTCGGGATCCTTCCCAACCACTCCGCCTGGGGTGACTTCTTCGCCAACCTGGCCGCCGTCGTCGTGGACGAGGCGCACGTCTACCGGGGCGTGTTCGGCTCGCACGTCGGGAATGTGCTCCGCCGCCTGCGCCGGCTCGCGGCGGCCTACGGCACGGTGCCGCGCTTCCTGCTCGCCTCGGCCACGATCGCCAACCCCGTCGAGCTCGCCGAGCGCCTGACGGGCCTGGAGGACTTCCGACTGATCGATCGCGACGGCGCGCCACGTGCGCGC
>JAWVFS010000226.1:0-7322 GCA_033855795.1 Solirubrobacteraceae bacterium
GGAGGGCAAGCAGGTGCTCGACGAGGCGCAGTCGTACTTCAGCGAGCTCGACCCGGAGGCCAAGGACCGGGTCCACCTCACGGCGCTGCCGATGAACGACCTGGCCGAGAACGCGGCGATCGTCAACGCCCTCCAGCGCCGCGCCGAAGTGATCGTGCAGAAGAGCATCGCGGAGGGCTTCGGGCTCACGGTCGCGGAGGGCATGTGGAAGGCCAAGCCCGTGGTCGCCAGCCGAATCGGCGGGATCCAGGACCAGATCGTGGACGGCAAGAGCGGCATGCTGCTCGACGATCCCACCGACCTCGCCGCCTACGGCGGGGCGGTGCGCGACCTGCTCGAGAACCCCGACCGGGCGCGCTCGATCGGGCAAGAGGCCCAGGAGCGCGTGCGGGACGACTTCCTCGCCGTCCGCAGCCTGCTCCAGTACCTCACGCTGTTCGAGAAGCTGCTCAAGTGAAGCCCGACGGCCGCATGGGAGACTGACGGCCATGGCCAAGCGTGGCGGCGTGGACCTCGGCGGCACCAAGATCCAGGTGGTGATCGTCGACGACACGCACAAGGTGCTCGGCCAGGCGCGCCGGCCCACGCCCACCACGGGAGCGCCGGCCGACGTCAAGGACGCGATCGCGGCCGCGCTGGTGGAGGCGGCCGACGCCGCCGGGATCAAGACCTCCGCCCTGACGGGCATCGGGGTCGGGTCGCCGGGCGAGATCGACCCGCGCACCGGCGCCGTGTCGCAGGCGCGCAACCTGCCGGGCTGGGAGGGCACCTACCCGCTGGCCGACGCGCTGGCCGAGGCCTGCGGAGCGCCCGTCGCGGTGGGCAACGACGTCCAGGTCGCCACCAACGCCGAGTTCGAGCTCGGAGCGGGCAAGGACTACCGGTCGCTCCTGGGCGTGTTCTGGGGTACCGGGGTCGGCGGCGGGCTCGTGCTCGACGGCAAGCCGTGGCTCGGACGCGGCGCCGCGGGCGAGATCGGCCACGTCGTCGTGCGCCTCAACGGCGCGCGCTGCCCGTGCGGGCGCCGCGGCTGCATGGAGGCCTACGCCGGCCGCGCGGCGATGGAGGCCAAGGCGCGGCGCGAGGTGGCGAAGGGACGCAAGACCGACCTGTTCAAGATCATGGAGGAGCGTGGCCGCGAGCGGCTGACCAGTGGCATCTGGGCCCGCGCGGCCGACAAGGAGGACCACCTCGCGCTGGAACTGCTCGACCGCGCGATCGAGCACCTCGGCGCCGGCGTCGCGTCCGCCTGCAACATCCTCGACGTGGAGTGCGTCGTGGTGGGCGGCGGCCTGGGCGTCCGCTTCGGCGAGCCCTACGTCAGGCGGATCGAGAAGGCGATGATGCCCCACCTGTTCGCCTCCGACCACCCACCCGACGTGAAGGTGGCCTCGCTCGGCGACCTCGGCGGGGCGATCGGCGCCGCACTGCTCGCACCGGCGGGCCGGCGCACCCGGCCGGTGGCCAAGGCAGCCACCGCCGACGGCGCGGGCGGCTAGCCGCGCAGGTCGTTGACCCCGTCGCTGTCGTAGAAGCCTGCGGGAGGTAATTCGGGATCGGTCGAATGTCGAGGCTCTACCGGCCCCTGGTGGCACTCACCGCGCTTGCGGTGGCCATCCGGGTGGTCGTCATGGTCACCTATTCCAGCGCGGTGTTCGTCTACTACAACGGCGATGCGCTCCGCTACGCCCGAATCTCCACAGGAGGGGGCCACCTCGACCTGTTCTCGGATCACTGGGTGCCTGCGGGCTACGCGATCTTCCTGGCAGCGATGCGCGAGATCTGGTCCGCGTTGCCCTTCACGATTGGCCTGCAGCATTGTCTCGGGGTGGCCACGGGACTCCTGTTCTACGCGGCGCTCCGCCGCACAGGCGCGCCGCGAGGATTCGCGCTCGTTCCCGCGGCGCTCGTGTTCTTCTCCGGCGACCAGATCTTCCTGGAGCACGCCCTGCTGACCGAGTCACTCTGGGCCGTGCTCATCGCCGGCGGCCTGTACGCGCTGCTTCGCGGAGTCGGCGATGACAGCGCCGACTGGCGATGGCTCGGGGTCGCGGGCGTTGCGCTCGGATATGCCGGCCTGGTTCGTCCCGTTGGCATGCTGCTGCTCGTGGTCGCTGCGGTCTGGGTGGCGTTGGCGCTGCGCGTGGAGCTCGCCCGCTGTGCGCGGGCTGTAGCGGCCGTGGCGCTACCGGCGGCCATCCTCATCGGCGTATATGCGGGCGTCGCGGCGCTTGACCAGGGGACCTCCGGGCTCGGAGAGCTGGGGGGCGTTCAGCTTTACGGTCGGGTCGCCCAGTTCGCGGACTGCACGAAATTCAAGCCTCCAGGCCGAACTCGGCTCCTCTGCCAGACAACGCCGTCCGCACGACGACCTGGCCCCAACGGCCAGCTCTTCGCGTCCGACGCCGCGCTCCTGCAACAGCCGTTCCATGTGGACCTGCGCCGAGACTCGGCGCTGCTGGGACGGTTCGCCCAACAGGCGATTCTGCATCAAACGGGGGCGTACGCGTCCGCCGTGCTCGAGGACTACAAGCGCATCGTCGGACTCGGTCACGGGCGCCTTGGCGATGGCGCCAACCCCTGGGAGATGAGGTTCGATCTGCGGTATGCGTACGGCAATCCCGCCGGCTCCGACACCCCCGAGCAGATCGCGAGGCTCTACCGGGTCGAATACACCTCGGTTCGAGCCCATCCCCTGAGCGGGTGGGGTCACGCGCTGGGCACGTATCAAGGGGTCGTCCGCCTGCACGAGGGGCTGGTCATCGTGCTGCTCGTGCTCGGGTTTGTCGGCGTATCGCTCGGGACGGCCCGTGCCCGTGCGGGCGCGGGCCTATTCCTCGGTGCCGCTCTGTGCCTGTATCTCGTGCCTGCACTCATCGCACAGTGGGACGTCCGCTACGGCGTCCTGCCCGGCGAGCTGCTCGCCGTGGCGGCCACGGTCGGAGCCTGGGCGGTATGGGAGCGGCGTCAGACGATCAGCGCCACCTGGCGGTCAACAGCCCCGCACGGATCAGCACGCGCGGGATCACGGCAATGAGCAGCCAGGAGTATTTGGCGAGGTCCGTGTCGACGTAGGCCAAAGGGATCGAGGCGAAGAAGACCGCCGCGGGGATGAGGTTGCGCACGATCATCTGGCGGCCGATCGCCTGCTTGGCCGGCTCTAGCAGGTTCGCCCGGACGGCCACGATCATCATGAGCGCGTCCGCCAGCCCGGCGAGGCCGACGTTGATGGCATACGCGGTCAACGCAGTCGGGTCATTGCCATAGTCGCCCAGCAGCGCGGTCGTGAACGGCAACAGCCCGATGAACGAGAGGTAGAGCAGGTTGAGCCACAGCAGGCGCCCGTCGAAGCCGCGCAGGCTGCCGAAGAAGTAGTGGTGACCGACCCAGAACAGGCCGATCACGGCGAAGCCGATGAAATAGCTGACGATGTTGTCGCTGAGGTTGGAGAGCGCGTGGTCGAGCCGCTCCCCGTGACCGAGCTTCGGGACGTCGATGCTCAACACGAGCAGCGTGATCGCGATCGCGAACACGCCGTCGCTGAAGGCGATCGTGCGCTCGAACCCCCTTCGACTCTCGCCGCTGGCGGAGGCCACGGCCATGGCGCGTCGGTTCGCGCTCGCCCGATCGAACCCTGCCGCTCCGCGCGCAGGCCCGGAGTGCGTCAGCTTCCCGGGAGGACCCAGAACGCCACAACCGCGTACTGCAGCGCGGCGGCCAGGATGACCAGCGCGTGAAAGATCTCGTGGTAGCCGAAGACGGTCGGCACCGGGTCTGGCCGCTGGCGCGCGTAGACAACCGCCCCGGCGGTGTAGAGCAGGCCGCCCGCGGCCACCATGGCCGTCGCGGTCACGCCCAGCTTCGAGAGCAGCTGCGGGAAGGCCGCCAGCGCGACCCAGCCGATGGCGACGTAGATCAGCGCGATCAGCCATTTCGGTGCGTCGATCCAGGCGAGCTTGAGCACGATGCCGCCGAGCGCCGCCGCCCACACGACGATCAGGATCGCGGTCGCCAGCGGGCCGTCGAGCGCGAGCACGGCGAACGGCGTGTACGTCCCGGCGATCAGCAGGAAGATCATCGAATGGTCGAGCCGGCGCATCCACCGACGCGCGCCCACCGTGGACCAGTTGATCCGGTGATACAGCGCGCTGGCACCGAACAGGCCCGCCACGCTGACGGCGTAGATCGCGGCGGCCGCGGTCGCGCGGCCGCTCGGTGCCGCGAGCACGAGAGCCACGCCCGTGACGACGGACACGAAGAAGGCCCACTGGTGCGAGACCCCTCGCAGGCGCGGCTTGATGCCCCCCGGCTTGAGCGCCGTAGCCATGACGGCTCAGGATAACCGGGGCGGCCGCGGGCGGCTCAGGGGCGGGCGCGCGCGATCCAGTCGGTCCCGGACCAGGGTGTCGGCGGCATCTGCTGGCGCTCGCCGTCGACGTCGATGTCGGCGCGTTCGCCGAAGAAGCACACGTGGCCCGCGAGTTCGGCAGCCGCGGGAATCGGCTCGGGGTACTCCCAGGCCAATGCGGGCGCTCCCGCGGCGTCGTGGTAGGAGGCCTCGCCCTTGTAGGGGCAGCGCGTGGTCACGTCACTCGGCGCCAGCTCGGCGCGCACGTCCTCGAGCGGGACGTAATAACGCGGCGGCAGGCCGGTCTCGAAGAGCACGCGCGTCCGCGACGACTCGGCCAGCACCTCGCCGTCGTACGACACGCGCACCCGGCGCGCGGTCGGGAGGACGTCCACGCGGTGATAGGGGTCGCGCGGGTGCACGAACACCTCCTCGTCCTCCTCCAGCCAGCGGTCCAGCGCACCGAAGTAGAAGGCCGCGTGGCCGGCGATCGCCTCCGCGCCCTCGATTGGCTCGGGGTAGTGCCACATCGCGTTCTCGGCTATGCGGTCGCCGACGCGGACCGAGTGGTAGGCGGCATCGCCCTTCTTCGGGCAGTGGGTGCGATGGTCGGTCGGCTCGAGGAGCTCCCGGCGCACGTCCTCGAGGGGGAAGTACCAGACGGGCAGGTGGGCGTGCTCGTGCAGCAGCTTGACGCGGCGCGAGTCCACCACGAGCTCGCCGTCGAGGTAGCCGCGCACGCGGCGCGGCGAGTCCTCGATGTACAGGAGGCGCTCGCGCTCGGGCACATCCACGTTGAACGACCCGGCGGGCGCGTGGCCGAACGGCGCGGTGCCCATCGTCAGGGACATGACTCGATGGTAGGCGGAGCGGCTAGGGGCTAGATGCCCATGAAGCGCCGCACGAGCCCGTCGAAGGTGCGCGTCGGGAGCAGGCGGTCCAGTCCGATCTGCATCCTGGCATCGCGCCCCACGATGTAGTCCCGCCTGGGCCGGCGCGCGGTCAGTGCGCGCTCGACGACGCGTGCCACCTTCTCCGGCGGGAGCCCGGTCGCCGCGAGCTTCTCCGTCATCGCGCCCGCGCCGTCGAGCACGTCGCCGTACAGGGCGTCCGTGCCCTCGGGCAGTCGCGTGCGCACCTCCTGGGCCGTGGCCGCCCCCTTGTCCCAGATCGGCGTGGCGATCGCGCCCGGCTGGACCGTCGCCACCCAGATACCCCACGGGCGCAGCTCGCGCCGCAACGACTCCGATGTCGCCCGGAGCGCCGCCTTCGACGCCGCATACGGAGCCGCGAAGGGCGGCGGGGTGTGCCCGCCGGCCGATCCCATGTTGACGATCCGCCCGCGTCGCCTGCGCAGCGCGTGGAGCATGGCCTGGGTGACCGCGATCTGCCCGATGAGGTTCACCTCGAACTGGCGGCGGACGTCGTCGAGCGGGATGAACTCGAGCGGGCCGCCGGTGCCGACGCCCGCGTTGTTGACCAGACCGGCGAGCCCGCGCGCACCGGTGTGCTCGTCGACGGTCGCCCCGGCCTCGCGCACGGAGTCCGCCTCGGTCACGTCGAGGCGCAGCGGCGTCAGGCTCCCGTTCGAGCCGGCCGCCTCGCGGAGGCGCTCGCCGTCCGCCTCCTTGCGCACGCCGGCGAAGACGTCGAATCCGCGTGCCGCCAGGTGGAGCGCACACGCGCGGCCGATTCCCGTCGAGGCGCCCGTCACCACCACCGTGTCCCGTCCGCTCTCGGTCACTCGCTTGCCTCCAGGTCGATTGCCACCGGCAGCGCGCGCCGACGCCAGCCGTCGAGGTTGCCGCTGTATCCGGGCGCGTACTTGTCGACGAGCAGCGTGCGGGCCCGCTCGTCCTCGTCGGGATCCTCCACGATTCGCGCGCGGCCCGCCCACGTGGTGCCGGCGATGCGCACGGTGACCGCGGAGTCGCGCCGCAGGTTGCGGACCCAGTTCGAGCGGTCGCCGCCGCCCGACAGCAGGTAGACGGTCGCGTCGACGAGCCCGAACCAGATCTCGATCTCCCGCGGCTCCCCGCTGACGCGCCCCGTCGTCGTCACGTAGCAGTAGGACTCGTCGGCGGCGGCGGGATCGAGCGCGGGCACGTTCTTCAGTGGTTCTTAACGAGGAATGAGCCGATGCTTAGGCCCGGGGCCGAGCATAGGCCTCCCATCAAGGACGAGACCCTTCTCCGCGCTCGTCATGGATTCAGGAAGAGGTCACCATGACAGCACCCAAGATCGCCAAGCTCGGCGGAGTCATCGGCGCCTGTGCCGCGCTCGGCGCGGTCGGCGCGTACGTGGGCAACGCCGCCTCGTCGCCGTCCACCAGTTCCGCGGCCACGGCAAAGGCCAAGCAGGCCGGGCCGAACGGCCAGCGGCGCGGTCCGTTCGGGCGGCTGCGCCGCGCGGTGCACGCGGACCTCGTCGTTCCCGCGCAGGGCGGCAAGTTCGTCAACGTGACGGTCGACAGCGGCGTCGTCGAGAAGGTCGAGGGCAGCTCGCTCACCCTCAGGGAGGGGACCAAGAACGCGACCTACAAGTCGATCACGATCGACCTCCCGTCGAACGCCGTCGTGCGGATCAAGCGCAAGCCGGGCAAGCTGTCCGACGTCAAGGCCGGCCAGCGCGCGATGGTCGTACGCGGCCCCCAGCGGACCACCGTCATCGTCCGCGACGCGAAGCAACAGTAACTACCGCGAAGCGGTACTAACTGCCCCGCGCAGCGAAAGGCCTGCTGTTTGCAGGCCCGGAGCTGCCGGGGCCCGGAGGGCGGCGAAGCCGCCCGGTCACGCGCGCCCGGGCAGGCGAAGGCTCGTTGTCTACGAGCCGGAGCCAGCGCGGCCAAGTCGAAGCCCAGAGGGCGGCGAAGCCGCCCGGTCACATGGCCGGGGCAGGCTCCGGCTCGTTGTCTCCGCGCCGGAGCCAGCGCGGCCAAGTCGAAGCCCGGAGGGCGGCGAAGCCGCCCGGTCAA
>JAWVFS010000227.1:0-4802 GCA_033855795.1 Solirubrobacteraceae bacterium
GAAGGTCGTCGCGGCACACCGGGCGGCCGGTCGGTGAGACGGCCGGGACGAGTCGCCATCGCGGCGGCGCTGCTCGTGCTGGCGCTCGTTGCCGCCGTCGCCCAGGCCGCCAGGGTCAACGGCACGCCGCGCAGCGACAGCCTGCACGGTACCCCGCGCGCCGACAGCCTCTACGGGCGATCGGGCGCCGACCGCCTCGACGGCAAGGCGGGCAACGACCGCCTCGACGGCGGGCCCGGGCCCGACCGGCTCTACGGCCGCTCGGGGCGCGACCGCCTGTACGGGCGCAGCGGGCGCGATCGCCTCTACGGCAACAGCGGCAACGACCTGCTCGACGGCGGCACGGGCAGCGACCGGCTCAACGGCGGCTCGGGCAACGACCTCCTGTTCGGACGCTCCGGGAACGATCTGCTCGATGGCGGCTTCGGCAACGACACGATGCAGGGCGGCTCGGGGAACGACCGCATGTCCGGCGGCGGCGGCGGCGACGACATGGACGGCGGCGCCGGCAACGACACCCTCAACGGCGGCCCGGGCGACGACGCGATCGACGGCGGCGACGGAAACGACACGATCAACGGCGGGGACGGCAACGACACGCTGGACGGGGGCAACGGCGACGACCGCATCACCGCCGGGCCCGGCGAGGCCGACATCAAGGGAGGTCCCGGCAACGACGTGATCTTCGCGCGCAACGGCGCGCAGGACACGATCGACTGCGGCGACGGCAACGACACCGTCTACGTGGACGCCCAGGAGGACGGCGTGTTCGACTGCGAGAACGTGATTCGCCCGCCGGGCGCGCCGTAGCTACCTGCTCACGATCACCTCGTAGTCGTCGACGATCGGATCGCGGGCCGGCTTGGCCGTGGCCACCGCCTGCTCGCGCGCCTCGTCGGCGAGCTTCTCGCTCTGCCGCATGTCGGCCTCCGTCTCCCACAGCGTGAACGCGACGGCCTTGCCGCTCCTGCGGTTGACGCCCACCGTGATTCCGCGGAAGCCGGGTTGCTGCGCGAGCGCGTCAAGCGACTCCGCTTCGAACTGCCGCGTGGTGTCCCCGATGCGCTCGGGGTCGAGGCCGGCGAACCGGCTCAGTCGTGCGTGCATCTGACCCTCCTCTCGCTCCCCACCAGTATCGCTCCCTCCGGCCGTTGAATCCAGCGCGGCTCACGTCCGACACAACGCCGTAGGCTGCGCGGCGTGCAGCCCGCGGCGCGCGACCTCATCGACGATCGGCTCATCCGCGGCCTGCACGTGGAGGCGGTGCGGCGCTCCGGGCTGCACCCGGAGCACGAGCCGCACGTCGTCTTCCAGACCTCGACGCTGGACGCCCTGTTCGAGGGCGACTTCGACGGCGACCTGACCTTCGCCGAGCTCGCCGAGCACGGCGACTTCGGGCTCGGCACGCTGAATGGGCTGGACGGCGAGATGCTCGCGCTCGACGGGCGCTTCCTGCGTGCGGACGTGGACGGCACCATCAGCGACGTCCCCTCGACGGCGCAGACGCCGTTCGCCGTCGTGACGTTCTTTGACCCGGTGGTGGAGTTCACCGTCGACGGCGCCCTCGACCACGACGAGTTCGTCCACGAGCTCAATCGCCATGCCCCGCCTGGTTCGCCCGTATGCGCCGTTCGCATCGACGGATCCTTCGAGTTCGTGCGCGCGCGTTCGGTCCCCCGCCACGAGCCGCCCTACCCCTCGCTGACCGAGCTTGCCCACGAGCAGCACGTCTTCGAGTTCCGGGACGTCGAGGGCACGATCGTCGGCTTTCGCTTCCCCAGCTACGCCCAGGGGATCGAGCTCGCCGGCTACCACCTGCACTTCGTCGACGCCGACCGGCTTCGGGGCGGGCACGTGCTGACCTGCCGCCCGCGACGTGTGGACGTGGGGATCGACCACGCCCGCGACCTGCATGTCGAGCTCCCGCCGGGGATCGAGTTGGGCGCGCCGGACACCGGCGCCGCCGCGCAGGAGCGGATTCGGCGGATCGAAGGGGAGAGCTAGTGCAGAGTCACCGCTCCGGTTGACCTTCCGCCGGACCCGCGGTTACGGTCGCGCGGGTCAAAGGACAACGAAAAGAGGAGACACGCGAATGCACTCTCGTCTGCTGCGCAGCGCCGTTGCGGCGCTGGCAACCTGCATGATCGCCGGGGCCCTGGCCTCATCGGCCGGGGCGGCCGGGTCGGCCACCGCGACGTGTCGTGGATCGGCAAACCTGTGCGAGGCGACCTTCAGCCTCGCCGGCGGGGCCAGCAACAAGCGGCTGACGGTGCAGATACCGGGAACGAATCTCCGGCTGCTGGCAGTCAACGCGACGCCCGCCTACGTTCGCGGCGCCTACCGGCTCTTCGGCGGGCGCTTCACGACCGGCGGCTCGGTCTACACCGTGAACCTCGACGCCGTCGACAGCATCCCGGCCGGCGCCAGGCTCACCATGACGTTCGGCCACCCGTCGACCGGGTTGAGCTGCGCGAGCATCGGTGGGATCTCGTTCATCACGATCTTCCAGACCGGATCGGTCCGGCCGGGGTCGTACAGCTGCAACGAGGCCAGGACGCTGGCCTTCGCATGGGTCGCGCGGTTCAGGGCCCACCTGAGCGTGCGGACGGTGCGAGCGGGCGGCATCACGTTCGCCTGCCGGCTCGTGGCGAGGCTGCCGCAGAACATCGAGTGCAACGGCGGCAACCTGCGGGTGCGCTTCTCGGGCCCGACCGGCTGAGACAGCACCGCGAAGCGATCTAGGGACGCCCGTCCGGTGGCGGCTGCGGCCGCCAGCCGGGCCGGGCGACCACGTGTCCGTAACCGCCCGCCGCCGCTCTCACCGGGTGGCGGGCGGCGCGTCCCGCGACCAGCGCCGAGTCGATCAGCCCGCCGAGCTGCGCGAACTTCTCGGTGCGGCAAAGGCCGAGCGAGGAGCCGCACGGGTTGATGCCCATCTGCGCCCAATCGGGATCGCCGTAGGCCGAGCCGAGGTTGCTGAGCATTGCAATCGCGTAATGACGGTACGGCTGCCCCGGCAGCGAGGTCACGATGCCGGCGTCCGACGCCGCGGTCTGCACGAGGCCGATCTTGT
This sequence comes from Solirubrobacteraceae bacterium, assembly GCA_033855795.1. Taxonomy (GTDB): domain Bacteria; phylum Actinomycetota; class Thermoleophilia; order Solirubrobacterales; family Solirubrobacteraceae; genus JALYZC01. Next base: position 3,074 of record JAWVFS010000227.1, read on the forward strand.
GGGCGAAGGTGACCTGGGCGCGGGCATTGCACGGGCGCACGTCGCGCCCGAAGTCCGCCCCGGTGCCGGGCACGACCACGTGGCCACGACGGTCGATCCAGCGCGCCGGCTCGAGCTCGGGGATGCCCTCCGCCGGGTAGAGGCGCCCGAAGCGGCGCTGGCCGCACCAGACGGTCGTCGAGAGCGTGTCCGCGAACGCGTACTGGCCCAGGAGTGCCTTGAGGAACGCGCGTGAGCCGGGCTTGAGCTCGCCGGCGGTGACCGCGCGACCGTCGGGGCGGTGCCACAGCGTTCCCTGGCCCCCGTCGATCAACCAGAACAGGCGCGCGGTGTCCAGCGCCGTCATGTTCAGCGACCCGTCCTGCCAGTTGGCGCCGTTGCTCGCCCGCGTGCCCGTGACCTGCATGGTCGTGAGCCCGAGGCTGCGGAGGTCGGCGTTCAGCGCGCCGATCGCTCCGAGCCGGTGCAGGCGCGCGATCAGCGCGCACGTTGCCGAGTTGCTGGACCACGTGAGCATGGCGTCCATCCAGCCCCGCACGGTCGAGGTGCCGGGCCGGCACAGCGAGGTGGGCGGGGAGCCCGCGTAGCGCAGCCGGCTCCCGAGACGCATCCGGCCACGATCGACCTGCCGCATCACCTCGTAGGCGACCATGACCTTGAACAGCGAGGCCGGGTAGGGGGCCATGAACTGCAGCGGAGCGCGGGCACGGCTGCCGACGATGTCCGTGCCGCGGCCCTGGGAGCCGTCGAACCGAGACTGACGCCAACGGGTGAAGCGCACGGCGGTGGTGCCCCAGTTGCGGTCGATCGGCACGATCTGCCCCCGGGGGTAGTCCCGCGAGAGAAGGACGTTCGCCGCGGCGGTCGCCCGCCCCTGGGCATCGAGCGCGATCACGGCGACGTCGACGTTGGGCACGTGCGCGATGCGCCTGCCGCCGTTGGAGAAGTCCACGACGGTCTCGAAGTGGACGCTCTGCACGGCGGCAAGCACCTTCGAGGCCAGGGCGTCGCTGGGGGTTTGCGCCGGGGCGGCCGCCGGGGATGCGCCGGCGAGCGCCAGCACGGCGGCGATGATCGCGGCTGGCAGGCGCGCCGACACGTCTTGTCAATAACACGCCGGCACGCCGTTAGTAGCAGCACCCCCGGCGCCGAGCCCCGGCTAGCATCAGCCGCCCGGGCGGTTAGCTCAGCCGGCTAGAGCGCCTGCTTTACACGCAGGAGGTCGCAGGTTCGAGCCCTGCACCGCCCATGGCCCGCGAACCTGGCAACGACGGGGTCCTCTTGCACGGTTGCGTGTGCCGATCTCATCCCGCCCGGCGGTAGCAGATGTGCGTCGCCAGTGGGGAATGGAGGACCTCGCCGGGCTCGAAATCGAACTCGGCGACGCCGTTGAATATCCCCTCGCCGGACCTGAGTAGAACGGGGGCGATGTCGAGCCAGAGCTCGTCGATGACGCCCGCTAGCAGCGCTTGGCGGACGGTCGAGGCGCCGCCCGCGATGTCGATGCCGTCTGCGCCGGCAGTCTCGCGGGCCTGGGCGTAGGCGGCGTCGAAGCCATCGGTAACGAAGTGAAACGTCGTCCCGCCCTCCATCTCGATCGGTGCGTGAGTGTGATGGGTTAGGACGAACACGGGCGCGTGGTAGGGCGGCTCGGGCCCCCACCAGCCCGACCACTCCTCGTCCCACTCGCCGCGGATCGGGCCAAACATGTTGCGGCCCATGACGTAGG
>JAWVFS010000228.1:0-9107 GCA_033855795.1 Solirubrobacteraceae bacterium
CGCCTGGCTCGCCCCGGTCTGCGAGGACAGGTCGCACTCCCACGAGACGATGCGATGACTGCCGTCGCCCAGCCAGCGGGCGAGCGTCGGCGCGTGGCCCTCCTCGAGCGCACGGCGCAGCACACGCTCGGCGAGCCCGTCGATCTCGAACAGGATCACCCCGGGGACGTCGGTGGTGTTGCGCTCCCGGAGGCGGCGGCGCCGGCGCCGGACGAGGCGCAGGTGGTAGGCGTCGCCGTCGATGCCGAGCACGGGGATGGCGATCATCGTCACGACGGCCAGCCCGAAGGCGACGGCGAGCGCGCCGCCGAAGGCCGGACTCGATCCGTCGACGGTGTTGATCGCGAGCATGATGATCAGCGCGTTCCCGACGAGGGTGCCCAGGCCCAGCGTGAGCACGGTGATCGGCAGGAACAGGCGGGTCAGCAACGGCCAGAGCAGGCGGTTGAGGATCGCGATCAGTCCCGTGGTGACGAGCGCGCCGTCGAACGACGGGACCGCGATGCCGGGCAGCAGCGCCGCCAGCACCCAGAAGGCCAGCGCCGTCACCAGCCAAAGGGCCAGCATTCGAACGAACACTCCCAGTCGGCTGTGCGGACCGCGGGTCATCGGTACGCGAGGATGCTCTCATGCCGCCACCGCCGCCGCCCGGAAATGCCTCCGAGGACCGCCTCACGTGGGTGGGGCACGCCACCGTCCTGCTCGAGCTCGGCGGGCGGCGCCTGCTGACGGACCCGGTGCTGCGCTCGCGGGTCGGCCCACTGATCCGCGCTGGGGCGGCGCCCGACCTCGCGGTGACGCACGGCCTCGACGCCGTGCTCGTCTCCCACCTGCACTACGACCACCTCGACGCCCGCTCCCTCCGGCGCATCGACGATACGACCCCGGTGATCGCCCCGCGAGGCGCGGCCCCCGTCGTCCGAGGCTTCGGGTTTGCGAACGTCACCGAGCTCGCCGTCGGCGAGACCGCGGACGTCGGCGGGGTCGGCGTGCGGGCGGTGCCCGCGCACCACAAGGGGCAGCGACGGCCGCTCGGCCCGCGCGCCGAGGCCATCGGCTTCGTGGTCGGCGCCGACCGGCCCGTGTACTTCGCCGGGGACACCGAGCTGTTCGCCGGAATGGCGGACCTCGCCGGTCGGCTCGACACCGCCCTGCTGCCGGTCGCCGGCTGGGGGCCCACCCTCGGCCGCGGCCACCTCAGGCCGCGCGAGGCGGCGGTGGCGCTCACTCGCCTGCGGCCGCGCCGCGCCGTCCCGATCCACTGGGGCACGCTGCGCCCGTTCGGGCTGCGCTTCCGCCACGACCGCGCGCCCGCCGAGCCGGCCAGGGCGTTCGCGCGGCACGCCGCGGAACTCGCGCCGTCCGTGGAGGTGTCCGTGCTCGCCGCGGGCGAGGCGCTCGAGCTCGGCGAGCCGTAGCGGGTCAGGTTCGGCGCCAGACGACTCGCTCGACCACGCGCAGGGACTGCGGCGGTCCCGGCCAGTGCTGGCGCAGCAGCGATCTCCGGATGCCGCGGCGCACGGTGCGGAGGGTCAGCACCGCGATCAGGACGTCGTCGAGCTGGCCGATCACCGGGATGAAATCCGGGATCAGGTCGAGCGGGCTGGCCAAGTAGCCGACGAGACCGACCAGTAGGGCCTTGTGGCGACGCGGCACCCGCGAGTCGGCCAGCAGGCGCCGGCAGAGCACGAGGCAGTCCGGGACGAAACCGGCGACCGCCCGCGCGTCGGTGCGCCGGCCCACGACCACGAGCGCGAGCACCGCACCGAGATACGCCAGCAGGCCGCCGGCAAGCCCGATCAGGATCCACGTCATGGACGCATCCTCCCCGATGTCGTACCGAGGGCTCACTCAGGGACATCCCCAATAGGCAGGGCGCTGCTCGCGGGCCATGCTCCGTTTGCACGCGATACTCGAACCAGAGGAGTCCGAAATGACCGAGCAGTCCGAACACTCAGCACAAGCCACGACGGGGCCGCGCCGGTTCCTGCGCAGCCGCGACGACCGCTTCATCGCGGGCGTGTGCGGCGGGCTCGGGCGCTACTTCAACGCCGATCCGGTGCTGTTCCGGGTCGGCGCGGTGGTGCTCGTCTTCCTGGGCGGGGTGGCGTTCCTGGCCTATCCGGCCCTGTGGCTGTTCACCTCCGTCGACGACGGGACCGGACAGCCGAGCGGGCCGTCGCCGATCCGGCGACTGCTCGGCGGCGCCGACGGCCGGATAAAGGCCGGACGCGTCGCGGCGATCGCCGCCGCGATCGTCGGCGGCGCGGTCGCGCTGACCGCGCTGGTGGTGGGCGCCGTCTGGGCGACCGCCTCGGGCGGCGGTGCCTGGGTGGCCGCCGTCCTGATCGCGATCGGCCTCGCCGCCGTCGCCGGCGCCCTCACCGGGCGCCGGCGGGCGGCGTGGCTGCTGGTCCCGGCGCTCGTGATCGCGGCGCCCGCCGGGTTCGTCGCCGCCGCCGATGTGCGCTTCGACGGCGGCTTCGGCGACAAGCACTACCGCCCGACGGCGCTGGCGGCGCTGCCCGCCCACGGGTACAAGCTCGGCGCCGGCCGTCTGCGCGTGGACCTGCGCAGCGTGTCGTTCGCGCCGGGCACCACCACGCGCCTCCCGATCCAGGTCGGCATGGGCGCGGCGACGGTCATCGTCCCGCCGCAGGTCTGCGTGCAGTCCGACACGCGGGTCGGCGCCGGGTACGTCAACGTGCTCGGCGACGAGGAGGGCGGGCTCGACGTGACTCGCGACCTCGGCGGCGCGCGCAGCGCGGCGCCCCGGGTGCAGCTGAAGGCCAAGCTCGGGATGGGAGCCATCGAGGTCGTGCACCGGCCCCAGGATTCGCAGTTCGACGACCACAACGGCGGGGGCGTTGCCTCCCGGGACTCAACGGTCGAGAACGCCGCCTGCAACGGAGCGGTCACCGGGTGAGGCCGCCAGACCCGAAGCGGCTGGACGTGCCCACGCTGGTCGGTGGCCTGGCCGCGACCGGCGTGGGCGTCCTGCTGCTGCTCGACAGCGTCGGCGCGCTCCGGCTGAGCTTCGGTTGGCTGGGACCCGCGTTGCTGGGGGCGGTCGGCGCCTACCTGCTCGCCGCCGGGCTGGCACAGCGGCGCCGCTGAGCGTCACCATGCCACCTATGGCCGCCCCCGCGTATCGCTCGTTGTGGCGCGATCCCCAGCACGGGCTCGTGGCGGGCGTGTGCGCGGGCCTGGCCGAGCGCCTCGGCGTCGACCCGCTGCTGCTGCGCGCCGCCTTCGTGGCCGCGACCGCGGCCGGTGGCGTCGGCGTCGTCGCCTATGCCGTGCTCTGGTTCCTGCTTCCGGCGGTGGGCGGGGATCGCGCCCCGCTGCGCGGGCTGCGCCGGCGCGCGCCCGGTAGCTGGCGCACCGCCGCCGGCGTGGCGCTGCTGACGCTCAGCGGCCTGCTCGTGCTGCGCCAGCTGGGGCTGTGGTTCTCCGACGCGGTGGTCTGGCCGGTCGTGCTCGCAGCGTTCGGCGTGGCGCTCGCGTGGCGGTTGTCGGGGCCCCGGACCGTCGATGCCATGGCGGGGCCGGGCGCGGTCGCTGCGGACGCACCGGCGGCGACCGACCGTCGCCGCGAGCTGCAGGGCGCGTACCGCGGCGGCTTCGGCGTCGCACTGATCGTCGGTGCGGCACTCCTCTTCCTGTACGCGAACGGCCTGCTGGCGGGCCTCGGCGACCTGGCCCTCACCGTGCTCGTCGTCGTCGCCGCCATCGCGCTCATCCTCGCCCCGTTCTGGTGGCGACTCGTCCGCAGCCTCACGGCCGAGCGGGCCGCGCGGATCCGCTCACAGGAGCGCACCGAGGTGTCCGCCCACCTCCACGACTCGGTGCTGCAGACCCTGGCGCTCGTCCAGCGCCAGGCCGGGGACCCGCGGGCCGTCTCGGCGCTGGCCCGGCGACAGGAGCGCGAGCTGCGGGCCTGGCTGCAGGATCGCGACACACCGGGGCCCGACGAGAGCCTGGCGGGTGCGCTGACCGCCGCGGCCGAGGAGGTCGAAGCGGCCCACGGCGTGAGCGTCGACGTCGTCACGGTCGGCGACGCTCCGCTCGACGAGCATGCGCGCGCACTCGCCGCCGCGGCCCGCGAGGCGCTCGTCAACGCGGCCAAGTTCGCGGGCGACGCCGGCCCGGTGTCGCTCTATGCCGAGGCCGACGGCGAGCGGCTGCAGGTGTTCGTACGCGACCGTGGCCCCGGGTTCGACCCGGACGCGGCGCCGGCTGACCGGCGCGGCGTGCGCGACTCCATCGTCGGCCGCATGGCCCGGCACGGCGGCCGCGCCGCGATCCGCCCGGCCCCGGGCCGCGGCACCGAGGTCGAGCTGATCCTGGAGCGCTCGCGATGACGGCGGGCATGCCGAGCGTCGTGATCGTCGACGACCACGACCTCTTCCGAGCCGGCGTTCGGACCGAGCTGGACGGCCGCGTCGAGGTCCGCGGCGAGGCGGGCGGTGTCGAGGAGGCCGAGGCCGCCATCCTCGACGCGGAGCCCGATGTCGTCCTGCTCGACGTCCACATGCCCGGCGGCGGCGGCGTCGAGGTCATCCGCCGAGTGCTCGCGCGCCGACCGGCGCAGCGATTCCTCGCCCTCTCGGTCTCCGACGCGCCGGAGGACGTCATTGCCGTGATACGGGCCGGCGCACGCGGCTATGTGACCAAGACGATCTCGGGCGACGACCTCGCCGATGCGGTCGCACGTGTGCGCGACGGGGATGCCGTCTTCTCGCCGCGCCTCGCCGGCTTCGTCCTCGACGCCTTTGCGGGGGAGTTCGAGCCCGCCGAGGTCGACCCGGAGCTCGACCAGCTCACCGCGCGCGAGCGCGAGGTGCTGCAGCTCATCGCGCGCGGCTACCTCTACAAGGAGATCGCGCTCGAGCTCGGCATCGCGGCCAAGACCGTCGAGGCGCACGTCAGCGCCGTCCTCCGCAAGCTCCAGCTTTCCAACCGCCACCAGCTCAGCCGCTGGGCGGTCGAGCGGCGGCTCGTCGAGTGACCGCGGCGGGGCAACCCGGTGCGTCGGTCGCCTGCTCGACGGCATCGCGGATCGCCGCCGCGCTGACGTCCGCCGCCAGCGCCGACACGGCGAACGGGTCCGCCGGCACCCGGTCGGTCGCCATCACGTAGACGACGTCCCCGTCGACGGCGGTGGCGCTGGGCTGGACGGCACGCGAGACGCCTCCGGTCGCGGCGCGGGCGACCAACCACGCCTGCGTCTTGGTCATTGCGGCGTCGGTGAGGACGGCCACGAGCGTGGTCGACTCGCGCGGCGGCGGCCCCGCCACACCCTCCGTGAGCAGGTCGCTGGTGCGGACATAGGCGCCGTCCCGCCACGCGCCTGCGGCGACCGCGCCGTCCGCCCCCACCACGTCTCCGAAGGGGTTGGCGACGGCGATCGCCGCGACGACCGCTTCCCCGAGCCGCACGCTGGCCGCCCCCACGCCGCCCTTGGTCCACGCCTCGGGACCGAGCAGCTTGCCCACCGTGCATCCGGTGCCGCCGCCCACGCTCCCGCGCTCGAACTCCGGCGCCGCCGCGTCGCAGGCGGCGTAGGCGTCGTCGGGCCCGGGCGGCTCGGGGCGGCCGAGGTAGAGGTCGTACACGACGGCTCCGGGGACGAGCGGCACCGGTGCGACCGGCGTTGGCGATCCGATCCCGCGCTCGGCCAGCCAGCGCACGACGCCGGCCGCCGCCGATAGGCCGAACGCGCTCCCGCCGGTGAGCAGCAGGCCATGGACGCCGGGCGTCGTAGACGCCGGGGAGAGCAGGTCGCTCTCGCGCGTCCCCGGACCGCCGCCCCGCACCTCGCACGAGGCCACGGTGCCCTCCGGCGGCAGGATCACGGTGCACCCGGTCCACCGCTCGCGGTCCGTGTGGTGGCCGACGCGGACGCCCTCGGGAAGCTCCACCGGGGGCGCGGTCATCCCGGGCCGTGCACCTCCAGCGCGTCCTCGCGCTGCGGGAAGACCTCGAGCCGCGCGACGAGCTCGTCCCGAAAGAGCCACACGTGGGCCGGGTGGTTGTCCGGACGCCCGTCCGTGTAGGAGATCGACACGAGCGCGATGGTCGTGTCACCGACGTCGATGAGCTCCTCCGGACGGTGTGTCGGCGCCGCCGAGGCGTGCCAGCCGAGGAGCCAGCCGGCGACCTGGTTGCGCCCGGTGATCCGCCGGGTCGGCGTCACCCAGACGATGTCGGGATGAAGCCTCGCGAGCAGCGCGTCGAAGTCGCCGCGGTTCGCGGCGTCGTAGACCTCGCGCAGGAGCCGGTGACGGCTCTCATGGCCGCTGTCCCCGTCCACCGCCCGGCACGTTAGCGCTGGCGCGTGCGGGCCACCAGAGCGGCCACGCCGGCCGGGGAGGCTCACCCGCGCACCGCAACCTGCCGATATGTGGGGAAGACCTATGTCGAACGTCGCCGTTTCTCGAGCCTCACAACCGAATACGTTGACGGTCCCCCACCGCCCGGGCAAGCTCATTGGGCAGGTGATCGTCGACGCCGGCTTCGCCACCGCCGAGGACGTCGAACGCGCCGTCGCCGTTGCGCGCGAGACCGGACGCCCCACCGGCAACGTGCTGGTCTCGGAGGGCACGATCACGACGGACCAGCTCGCCCAGGCGGTCGCCGGCCGCTTCGGCATGGATCACGTCGACCTCTCGCAGTACCCGGTCGACATGGCGGCGGCCAACCTGGTCACGCCCACCGCCGCCAAGCGCCTTCAGGCGATCCCCGTGGGGTTCATCGACAAGGCGACCCTGCTGGTGGCGGTGGCGGACCCGGCCAACGTGCTCGCCATCGACGACCTCGCGATGCTGACCGGCTACGGCATTCGCCCGGCCGTCGCCGCCAGCGAGGCCGTCGCGGCCCTGATCTCCAAGCTCAACCGACTCGACGACGCGGTTCAGGAGGTCGAGGAGGAGGATGTCCAGCAGATCACCGAGCTGCGCGAGTCGGCCGAGGACGCCCCGGTCATCAAGCTCGTCAATTCCCTCGTCGCCCAGGCCGTCGAGCAGGGCGCGTCCGACATCCACTTCGAGCCCGAACAGGGCGGCCTGGTGGTCCGCTTCCGCATCGACGGCGTGCTCGTGGACTCGGCCACCGTGCCCAAGAAGCTTGCGCTCGGCGTCGTTTCGCGCCTGAAGGTCATGGCCGACCTCGACATCGCGCAGAAGTTCATGCCTCAGGACGGACGCATCGGGCTCACGGTCGAGGCTCGCCACGTGGACCTCCGGGTCGTCTCGCTCCCGCTCGTGGACGGCGAGTCCGTCGTGCTGCGGGTCCTCGACCAGGGGGCCGTGCCGATGGGCCTCGACGAGCTCGGACTCCGCGAGGACGCGCAGGTCCGGCTGCTGCGCGCGCTCGGGAGCTCGCACGGCGCCGTACTGGCGACCGGCCCGACCGGCGCCGGCAAGACAACCACGCTGTACGCGGCGCTGATGGAGATCCGCACGCGCGAGAAGAGCGTCATCACGATCGAGGACCCGGTCGAGTACCAGGTCGAGGGGATCAAGCAGGTCCAGGTCAACGAGCGCACCGGCCTGACCTTCGCGACCGGGCTGCGTTCGATGATGCGCGCCGACCCCGACGTGATCATGGTGGGCGAGATCCGGGACACCGAGAGCGCGCTCATCGGCATCGAGGCCGCGCTCACCGGGCACCTGGTGCTCTCCTCGCTGCACACCAACAACGCGCCCTCGTCCCTCACCCGCCTGGTCGAGATGGGCATCGAACCCTTCCTGGTGTCCTCGTCCATCGAGTGCGTGGTCGCCCAACGCCTGGTTCGCCGGCTGTGCCCCAGCTGCCGGCGCGAGACCACGGTGCCTGCGGCCGCGCTCGACGGCGACGCGGACTCGAGTCCCGTGACCGTGTACGAATCGGTCGGTTGCGACCGATGCGCCGGGACCGGCTACCGCGGGCGGGTCGGCGTGTTCGAGGTCATGACGCTGACCGAGGAGATCCGTGCGCTGGTCGTCGAGCGCGCGTCGGCCGACCGCATCGCCGCCGTGGCCGTCGAGTCGGGTATGAGCACGCTCCGCGAAGACGGCATGACCAAGGTCGCGGACGGCCAGACCTCCCTGGCCGAGGTCGCCCGAGTGACCGGCGTCTAGCATCGCGATTAGATTGTCGTGATGGACAACCGCCAGCAGCGGGTCGTGATCGAGACCGACCGTCACCGCATCACCGGCAGCATCACCATGCCGTCCGGCGGCTTTCGCAGCCGGCTCTCGGACTTCCTCAACCACGCCGAGAAGGAGTTCATCGCGTTGACCGAGGCCGTGGTCGCCCCGCTCGAGGGGAACGGCGCGGTCGAGCAGCGCGACTTCGTGGTGGTCGGGCGCCAGCACATCGTGCTGGCCATGCCCGAGGACGGCGCGCTGAACGCGGACGACGTCTGAGCGAGGTTCAGCCGCGGGCGAGCCGGTCGACGAGCTCGACCAGGACACGCGACTCGGTGTCCCACGTGAGCTCCGCCGCCGCAATCCGGGCCGCCGCGCGCAGGCGCTCGTGGCGATCCGGATCGTCGAGCGTCCACGCGATCGCGCGCGCGATCGCGTCGGGGTCGTCGGGAGCGCAGACCGCGCCCAGCCCGCGACCCTCCACGACGCCCCGCAGCTCGGGGAAGTCGCTGGCCACCACCGGCAGCCCGGCAGCCACGTACTCGAACAGCTTGTTGGGCAGGGACAGGAAGTAGGACAGCGACACGTTCTGGATCAGGGCGAGCCCGACGTCGGCTCCGGCCGCCCAGCGCACGACATCCTCTGTCGGCACCGCCGGCGCGAGCACGACGCGTTCCGCGGCGCCCGCCCGCGCGGCCCGCTCGCGCAGCGCCTCGACGTAGTCGGGGTGGCCGGGTCCCATGAGCACGACCACGTCGCCGCCGGCGAGGCGCCCGGCCACGTCGACCAGGATCTCGAGCCCGCGGCCGGGCTGCAGCCCACCGAGGTAGAGCGCGATCCGAGCGTCGGCCGACAGCCCGAGCGCGGCGCGCAGCGGCGAGCGGTCATCCGGGTCGGCCGGGGCGGACGCGGGCAGGTTGCGCACCACGGTGGGCGAGGGCATGCGGTAGCGGCGGGCGAGCTCGGCGGCCACGC
>JAWVFS010000229.1:0-4170 GCA_033855795.1 Solirubrobacteraceae bacterium
GCTGTTGATGTGGGTCGGCGAGCTGATCACCCAGCGCGGGATCGGCAACGGCATCTCGCTGTTGATCTTCGCCTCGATCGTCGCACGGCTGCCGAGCGGGATCCAGGCCTGGTGGACGACCCAGGACCAGGTCTTCAAGGTGATGATGCCCTTCCTCGTGCTGGCCGTCGTCGCTGGCATCGTCTTCGTCCAGGAAGGCCAGCGGCGCATCCCCGTCCAGTACGCCAAGCGCGTGATCGGGCGGCGCATGTCCGAGGGCGGGCAGACCTACCTGCCGCTGCGCGTGAACATGGCGGGCGTGATCCCCGTCATCTTCGCCGCCAGCCTGATGGCCTTCCCGCCCACCGTCGGGCAGCTCGTGAAAACGAAATGGGGGCAGTCGCTGTCGGACTTCTTCACGCCCAACGGCTGGCACTACGTCGTGGGCGAGTCCCTGCTGATCATCGTCTTCACCTACTTCTACACCGCGGTCACCTTCAACCCGGTCGATCAGGCGGACAACCTGAAGAAATACGGCGGGTTCATACCCGGGGTGAGACCCGGTCGGCCGACGGCCGAGTTCCTGGATCGCATCCTGGCCCGCCTCACCTTCCCGGGCGCGCTGTATCTCGCCGCCGTCGCGGCACTGCCAACCATCCTCATCAACCAGACGAGCGCCAACTTCTTCTTCGGCGGCACCTCGCTGCTGATCGTCGTCGGCGTCGCCCTGGACACGATGAAACAGCTGGAGGCGCAGCTGATGATGCGCAACTACGAAGGGTTCCTCAAATAGGAGCCGGGCGGGACGCCCGGCGAATCATCGAGGAGGAACAGGAGCGTTCGCGGCAGGTTCGGCGAGGTCGGGGCGCGTAACGAACGCCAGAGCGTGCATAACTCGCCCCGACCTCTCGGCGGCCGGCGCTCAGACTCCTCGATGACCGTCGTTTCGGAGGCGCGTAGGTATCTCGCCGCGCTAGGCTGGCGCACCTATGAGTGAGCTCAACCTGATCCTCCTGGGGCCTCCCGGGGCCGGCAAGGGCACGCAGGCGCAGCGTCTGCGTGAGGACTTCCGCCTGCCCTACATCGCGACCGGGGACATGTTCCGAGCCGAGAAGGAGAAGCGCACGGAGCTCGGCAAGGAGGTCGCCAAGTACATGGACAACGGCGACCTCGTGCCCGACGAGCTCACGATCAAGCTCATCGTCGATCGCGTCAACGCCGAGGAGGCGAAGGACGGGTTCATCCTCGACGGGTTTCCCCGCACGATTCCGCAGGCGGAGGCGCTCGAGGCGGAGATGGACCGGCTGGGCCGGAGCATCACGGCCGTCCTCCTCATCGACGCGCCCGACGAGGACTGCATCCGTCGCATCTCCGGGCGGCGGCTGTGCGTGAAGAACCCGGAGCACGTCTACCACGTGGACTTCGACCCGCCCAAGCACGACGAGAAGTGCGATTTCGACGGGGCGCGGCTCGTGCAGCGGGAGGACGACGCCCCGGAGAAGGTCAAGCGGCGCCTCGAGGTCTACCACGGGCAGACCGCGCCGCTGATCGACTACTACGAGGAGCGCGGGCTGCTGCGCCGCTTCGACGGTACGCGCGACAAGACCGAGGTCCACGACCACATCCGCGCCACGCTGGCGACGCTGCGCCTCGAGGAGACGCTGTGATCGTCAAGAAGTCAGGAGAGGAGATCGAGCAGATGGCCGCGGCCGGCGGGGTGCTGGTCAAGACGCTGAACCTGCTGCGCTCGAAGATCCGTCCCGGGGTCACCACCGGCGAACTGGACGCGGCCGCCGAGAAGTTCATTCGCTCCCACGGCGCCGAGCCGGCGTTCAAGGGCTATCGCGGCTTTCCCGGCTCGATCTGCACCTCCCCCAACTCGATGGTGGTCCACGGGATTCCCGGGCCCTACAAGCTGTCGCGCGGCGACATCCTGTCGGTCGACGTGGGCGTCGTGCTCGACGGCTGGGTCGCCGACGCCGCGCGCACGTTCCCGGTGGGTCCCGTCTCCCCGATCGCCCACCGGCTGCTGGTCGCCACCGAGGGCGGGCTGTTCGCGGCCGTGGAGCAGTGCCGGGCCGGCAACCGCCTGGGCGACGTCTCACACGCGGTGCAGGCGCACGTCGAGGGGGAGGGCTTCTCGGTCGTGCGCTCGCTCGTGGGCCACGGCATCGGCCGCGACATGCACGAGGACCCGCAGATCCCCAACTTCGGCGACCCGGGCAAGGGCCCGGTGCTCGAGGAGGGGATGGTGCTGGCGGTCGAGCCGATGGTCACGGCGGGCCGGAACGCGGTGCGGATGGGCGACGACCACTGGGCGATCTTCTCCCAGGACGGCTCGCTGGCGGCCCACTTCGAGTTCACCGTGGCGATCGAGGCGGGCGGACCCCGTGTGCTCACCCCCTGGCACGCGGACGGCAAGCGCGCGGCGGCCTGAGACCACGATCGAGGGCCATATCGGGCCCCGGCCGGACCCCGCTCCGCTGCTATCATCCCTCGGTGCGCTCCCCGGAGCGTTCTTTCTTGCTGCAAGCAGCGTTCCGCGCCGCGGTAGCGGCCGCCGAAACGGCGGCCAGAGCCGCGCCGCCGGACTCCATTCGAAAGGGCCCATGAAGGTACGACCGTCGGTCAAGCCGATGTGCGAGAAGTGCAAGATCATTCGCCGCCATGGCGCGGTGCTGGTCATCTGTTCCAATCCGCGGCACAAGCAGCGGCAGGGGTAACCATGGCGCGAATCGCAGGTATCAACATCCCGCTCAACAAGCGCGTCGAGGTCGGCCTGACTTACATCTACGGCATCGGTCCGTCAACCGCCCGCAAGCTCCTGAAGGACGCGGGGACCGACCCCGACACCTACGTTCGCGATCTCACCGACGACGAGGTCGTCAAGCTGCGCCAGGCGATCGACGACAACCTCACCGTCGAGGGCGACCTGCGCCGTGAGCGCTCGCAGAACGTCAAGCGACTGCAGGAGATCGGCTGCTACCGGGGCCTGCGGCACCGGCGCGGCCTGCCCGTCCGCGGCCAGCGGACGAAGACCAACGCGCGCACGCGCAAGGGCCCGCGCCGCATGCAGGTGGCCGGCAAGAAGAAGGCCGCCAAGAAGTAATGCCGGCGCCCAAGAGACCCGCGCGCGGCGGACGGCGGAAGGTCAAGAAGAACATCCCCGTCGGCCAGGCGCACATCAAGACGTCCTTCAACAACACGATCGTGTCGCTGACCGATCGCGAGGGCAATGTGATTGCGTGGGAGTCCGCCGGCGGCGCCGGCTTCAAGGGCTCGCGCAAGTCCACGCCCTTCGCGGCTCAGGTCACCGCCGACGCGGCCGCCCGCAAGGGCATGGAGCAGGGCCTCCAGAAGGTCGAGGTCTACGTCAAGGGCCCGGGCTCCGGGCGCGAGACGGCGATCCGCTCCCTTCAGGCTGCCGGCCTGGAGGTCACCGCGGTCAAGGACGTCACCCCGCAGGCGCACAACGGCTGCCGCCCCCGCAAGCGGCGGAGGGTGTGACCCATGGCCCGTGACACCTCCCCCCAGTGCAAGCAGTGCCGCCGCGAGGGCCAGAAGCTCTTCCTCAAGGGTGAGCGCTGCCTCACCGACAAGTGCGGGGTCGAGCGGCGCTCCTACCCGCCCGGAGAGCACGGCCGCGGGCGCCAGAAGCAGAGCGAGTACCGCGTCCAGCTGCGCGAGAAGCAGAAGGCGCGGCGCTACTACGGCGTTCAGGAGAAGCAGTTCCGGATCTACTACGCCAAGGCCAGCCGCCAGGCCGGCATCACCGGCCAGAACCTGCTGTCCATGCTCGAATGCCGCCTCGACAACGTGCTCGTGCGCCTCGGCTTCGCCGCCTCGCGCCGCCAGGCTCGCCAGCTCGTCCGGCACGGCCATTGGACGGTCAACGGGCGCCGCGTGGACATCCCGTCGTACCAGCTGCGCGGCGGCGACGTCATCGCGGTCAAGGCCGGGACCCCGGCCGAGCAGGTCATCCGCGACGCGACCGAGCTCACCGGGCAGGTGCCCGCCTGGCTGCAGGCCGATCACGACGCGCTGACCGCGAAGGTTCTGCGCAAGCCGGAGCGCAAGGAGATCGCCGCGCCGGTGCAGGAACAGCTCATCGTCGAGCTGTACTCCAAGTAACAGACTTCCCCCGGCGCCGCGGCAGGCGGCGCAATTAACCAAAGCAACGTTAGGACCCTG
>JAWVFS010000230.1:0-3074 GCA_033855795.1 Solirubrobacteraceae bacterium
CGCCGGCCGGAAGGGCGCGCACAACGTCCAGGAGCAGTCGGGCGGGCAGCACGACGGCGCCGGGACGGGCCACCGAGCCCTCGAGCGGCATGCGCAGACCGACCTCGAGGTCGGTCGCACGCAGCTCGATGGCGGCGTCGGACGCATCGACTTGAACACCGGACAACGCCTGCACGGCGCTGTGGGTCGACGCCACGCGGACGATTGTCTGCAGGCGGTCGAGCAGGGCTTCACGGGCAACGGACAGCTTCACGATCTAGGACCTCGAATCAGACCTGTGGTTGTTGGGGTGTGGAGATGTGCACGGGCGTGCTCTCGCCCCCTTGGCTATGGGAAAAAGTGACCCTGACGGCGTGGGGACGGAGGGTGGACAGTGTCTCAGTCGAACCGGTCATCTGGAGGGCTCCGAGAGGCGCTCTCGCAACGCATCGACGTCGGCGCGGACGGCCTCGTCCTCGATCACGCGCTGCGCGATGCGCTGATGGGCGTGGAGAACCGTGGTGTGGTCGCGACCGCCGAACTGGCGGCCCAGGGACGGAAGCGTGGTGTCGGTCAGTTCGCGCGCCAAATACATTGCGAGCTGGCGGGGCCAGGTGACGCGCGTGGTGCGGCTGCGCGAGAGCAGCTCGTCGAGCGAGATGTCGAAGGCGGCGCAGCAGGCGAGCTGGACGTCACGGACCGAGTGGGCAGCGTCGCGCTGGCGGGGGTAGAGCCGGTCGAGCACCTCGGTGGCGAGCTCGGCGGTGAGCGGACGCTCGGTCAGGGAGTGATAGGCGACGACGCGGATGAGCGCGCCCTCGAGTGCCCGTACGTTGTCGGGGACGCGCTCGGCGATGGCGTCGAGGGCCGCGCACTCGGCCAGCTGGACGTCGTCGTGTTGGGCGCGTTTGCGCAGGATCGTGAGCCGGGTCGGGAAGTCGGGCGAGCGGACGTCGGCGACCAGGCCGGACTGGAAGCGCTCGCACAGGCGGGCCTCGAGCTCGCTCATGTCCCGGGGTAGCCGATCGGAGGTGAGCACGAGCTGGCTGCCGGTCTCGTACAGGGCGTTGAAGGTGTGGAAGAACTCCTCCTCGGTGCGCGCCTTGCTCTCGAGGAACTGGATGTCGTCGACGAGCAGCACGTCGGTGTGGCGGTAGAAGCTCTTGAACCCCTCCATTCCACCGCTTTGCAGAGCGTTGACGAAGTCGGTGGTGAAGTGCTCGACCGTCGTGCAGCGGACGGTCACCGAGGGGTTCGTGGCGAGGAGGTAGTGGGCGATCGCGTGGAGCAGGTGCGTCTTGCCGACGCCCGGCGGCCCGTAGACGAACAGCGGGTTGTAGGCCTGCGCCGGCAGTTCGGCGACCGCGAGGGCGGCGGCGTGGGCGAGGCGGTTGCCGTCGCCGATGACGAACTGGTCGAACGTGTACTTGGGGTTCAGCGGGAGGTCGCGGAACGCGGTCGCGGGCTCGTGTGGCTCGTTCGCACCGGCGGAGGGATCGGCCGAGACGACGTCGACCTCGATGTCGGGCCCGAGCGCCGCCGCGGCGCACGTCTGCAGCACCCGCCCGAAGCGGTCGATGATCCAGCGGTGCCTCGAGGCCGGCGCGGCGACGCGCAGCACCCCGCCTTCGAGCTCGATCGGGCGCAGAGGCTCAAGGTAGATGCGGTACGCCGCGTCCGGTACCGCGGCGCGCAACTCGCGGTCGACACGCGACCAGGAATCGATGGGCTCGGCGGGCGCGGGCAGGGGCCAGCGGCTCCTTTCGGAGGGCGGGAATCGGATTCGAGAGGGGTCCCGAAGGACCCGTGTGGCGAATATAGCGAGCGCCCGAGAGCCGCGGTCCCGGCCGTTTGGGGCATCGCGCAAATCGCGGGAAAAACCGGACTGTCCACAGCGCCGCGCCGGATCGTCCACACCGTCCCCAGGCCGGCGGCCGCCCCCCGGGCCGGGCGGGGTCCGTGCGTATACTCCGCCGACCCCATGAAGCGGACCTACCAGCCCAAGAAGCGCAAGCGCGCCCGCACCCACGGGTTCCGCGCGCGCATGCACACACGCGGAGGCCGGCGCGTGCTCAAGCGCCGCCGCGCCAAGGGCCGGAAGCGGCTGTCGGCCTGAGATGGCCGCGGCCGGCGTTCCGCGGTCGCGCCCGCCGGCGGGCCGGCGCGGGCGGCTCACCCGTAGCGCCGAGTTCGACCGCGTCTATCGGCAGGGTCGCTCGTTTGCCAACCGCCATCTGGCGGTGTACGCCTTTCCGCGTCCGGCCGAGGAGACGACGCGGCTGGGGCTCTCCGTGGGCCGCAAGGTGGGCGGAGCCGTCGAGCGCAACCGCGTCAAGCGGTTGCTGCGCGAGGCCTTCGCCACGCGCCGTGACGCGATCGCCGGTGCGCACGACGTCGTGATCGTGGCCCGTCCGGACGTGCTCGACCTGGCCGAGCGCGAGGGCGTCGAGGGCGTCGCAACGGCGCTCGACGAGCTGCTCGTGCGGGCCGGGGTCGTGGCCTCCGCGGAGTCGTCGTCGTGAGCCGGCTCGGTCGCGTCGCCGCGGCGCCGATCGAGGCGTATCGACGCGTGGTCTCCCCCCTGCTTCCGGCGCGCTGCAAGTACGAGCCGACGTGCTCCGCCTACGCCGCGCAGTCGATTCGCGAGTTCGGCATACTGCGCGGCCTCGTCCTCGCGGCGTGGCGGTTGCTGCGATGCAACCCGTGGAGCCACGGAGGATTCGATCCGGTGGCGGAGCAGCGCGTGTTCCCGCTGCGCCGCCACTTCGGAGCCCACCGGACCGCCAAGCACGCGGGCCGATCGGGCTCCTAGGCCATGTTCATCTCCGCCAACATCATCCAGCCGCTGATCGACGCCGTCGACGCGATCCTCGTGTTCTTCCACGACAACGCCGGCCTGTCGTGGGGCCTGTCGATCATCGCGCTCACGATCGTCGTCCGCGCCGCGCTGATCCCCCTGACGCTGAAGCAGTTCAAGTCGATGCAGCGTCTCCAGCAGCTGCAGCCTCAGATCAAGGCGATCCAGGCGAAGTACAAGGACGACAAGCAGCGTCAGAACCAGGAGATGATGAAGTTCTACCAGGAGAACAAGGTCA
>JAWVFS010000231.1:0-4211 GCA_033855795.1 Solirubrobacteraceae bacterium
CGGCCGCTGAGGGCGACCACCGCAGTGGTGACGCCCTCCAGCTGCGGGGGTACCGCAGTCACCGACACGTCCGAGTGCATCACGAAGACGTGGGGCACCCCGGGGTAACGGTCGGCGAGCTCGTATGCGGCCACCCTGTCCTCGACGAGCACGGCGTCGCATCGCGTCGGAAGCTCGTGGCCGGCGCTCGCCACCCGGACACCACGCCGACGGGCACCCTCGACGGCCTCACCCTGGTCGACGGCGTGGACGCTGACCTCGTGCCCAAGGGATTGGAGCTGCTCGGCAACCGTCACCAGGTAGGTGTCCGAGCCGCCGAACCCGATCAGCTGCTGCGTGCCGAGGACGAGCTCCATAGGTCGCGGGGGCGAGACTAGCGGTGGATAGAGTGGCCCGTCATGCCCGGGGTGAACGTGTGCCTGAGCTTCGACTTCGACGCCATGTCGGTCTGGATCAATCCGTTTCGCGCGCGCGACCTGAGCACGATGTCCCGAGGCGAGTTCGGTGCCGTCGCCATCCCGCGCATCCTCAAGCTGCTCGGCGACCGGAAGATCCCGGCCACGTTCTTCGTGCCCGGACACACCGCGTCCGCTTTCCCGGAGCTCGTCGAAGACATCGCCGCCGCCGGGCACGAGATCGGCCACCACGGCTGGGTCCACGAGACTCCGGCCCAGCTCGACGCCGACGAGGAGCGGCGAGCGTTCGAGCGCGGCCTGGAGGTGCTGGAGAAGGTTGTCGAGCGACGGCCTGAGGGCTACCGGTCCCCCGGTTGCGCGATCACGGCCACGACGATCGCGCTGCTCGCCGAGCACGACATGCTGTACGACTCGAGCTGCCTCGGGGACGACGTCAGCCCCTACTACCTGCGCCGGGGGGACCGCTGGTCGCGGGTCGGCCCGTATGTGTTCGGCGAAAGCTGCGATGTCGTGGAGATGCCGATCAGCTGGGCCCGCGACGACTTCCCGGCGTTCGAGTACGTCCCGCGGGCGGCGACCGGGTCCTCGGCGCCCTCGGCGGTGCTCGAGGCCTGGCAGGGCGACTTCGACTACGCCCACCGCGACCACGACGACGCCCTGTACACGCTCGTCCTGCACCCGCAGACCATCGGGCGGGGACACCGGATCCTCCTGCTCGAACGCCTGCTCGACCACATGCAGGCCCACGGAGACGCGCGCTTCACCACGCTCGCGGACTGCGCCGCGCGCTGGCGCGAGGCCAACCCCCTGTCGAGCTGGGTCGCCACGGAACGGGTCCATGCCAGGGCTACCGGCGACCCCGCCGAGGACCGGTCCGGCTAGGTTCTCACCGCCGTCAGGCCAAAGGCGCCGCGACCCAGCGGCGCACGTGCTCGTACACCTCGGGATGGTTGAGCAGCGCGAGGTGGTGGGTCGCACCCACGTGGGCGCCGTGCTCGACGTCGAACGGGATGCGCCGGGTGCGGCTGCGTCCGGAGGCGCTCGGGACCAGGACGAGGCAGTCGCCGATCAGCCGCCCGATCGGGTGGCGGTCGCTGCGCGTCACGCTGGCCGACACGAAGCAGTGCGTCGCGCCGTTCAGGAGCGGGACCTCCTGGCACGCGGCGGCGCGCAAGGCGTCCCGCTCTCGCTCCCGCCAGTCCTCGTCGACCAGCGATCCCTGTCGCAGGTCGCGGATTCCGGAGCTGCGCCGGCGCAGGAACGAGCTCAGCGGACGCGTTTCGGGCAGGGCGTGCAGCGCCGCGCTCGCCGCATGGACGGCCTGCTCCAACGGGGCGCCCATGTGCGGGGTCCCGAGCGACACGACATGGCGGACGCGACTCGTCCAGGGGTGCCCGTCCCGGCTGCCCTGGTGGCATGCGCTGCGAGCGACCAGGCCACCCATGGAATGCCCGACGAGGGCGATCTGCTCGACCTCCACCGGCCAGGCTGCGAACAGCGCGTCGAGCAGCTCGGCCACCGAACGTCCGTTCTCGGAGATGTGACGCCCGCTGTTGTAGCGCACGTAGACCGGCGTGCAGCCAAGGTCCCGCGCGAGCCGGGTGCCGTAGGTCCGTCCCTCCGGGCCGGCTCCGAGGCTCCACGAGAACTCGGCCTCCATCAGCCCGTGGAGGAAGACCACCGGCCACGGCGTCGCGTCGGGAAAGCGCCGGCTCACCGACTCGGGATCGAGCGGGACCGGCTCGCCGTCGACCCGCACCGCCGCCGGCTGGTGCAACGCACTCCCGTCCCGCTCGAGCTCATCCCCGATCAGGCCGTTGAGCGCGGCGAGCATTGCGCCGCCGGCCCGCGTGGTCGAGAGGGCGAGGTCCTCGCCCACGCCGCGCCGTGCCATCGCGGCGTCGGCCGCTCGGCCGAGTAGCGAGCTGCTCGCGCCCAGCGCCGAGTAGACGCGGCGGGACATCGCGTCGTGGGCGAGCTTCACCGGGCGCCCCAACGGGCCGACCGCCCAGAAGGCGCGGCTGGCGATGCCGTGGTGGATCTGGCCAATCCCCCGGGGAATCCCACCGAGCTCGTCGAAGGCCAAGCGGTTGAGCGCGCGCACCTCGTTCGTCGGCGTGACATCGGGCATTGCGGTACCTCCTTGCGCCGTCGTCAGGGCTCGGGCCCAAGCTACGGCACGCCCCGGCGGGACGCAACGCTTCGACGTCCGCCGCGGGCGGTTTGCCGTCCACCCTCGGCCCTACAGTGCGCTCAGCCACGGTCCCGACCCCAGCGAGCGCGATGACCCTCTGTTTCATCGAACCCAAGGACGCAATCCGCGTGATTGCCGAATCGGTCGGCCGCGAGGCGCGCCGGCAGCTGCTCGGCGAGGTGGTGCGCGCGTGGGTGGACGAGATTCCCGAGCAGGAGCTGGAGTCCCACTACGCCAAGACCATCGCCGACCTCGACGAGCACGACCTGTCGATGCTCGCCGCCTGGCACGCCTCGCTGGAGGTCGGCAACCCGATCGCCAACGTGGACTTCCTGATCAACACGTTCTCCTCGCTGGGCGACAACCGCCGCGAGGCGCTGAAGATCGCCGCCGGGTTCCGCGGCGAGGAGGCGTTCGAGGCGGGCGTCGCCGAGGAGCAGGCCATGGAGACCGTCCTGCCCTGGCTCACCCGCGAGCGCGCGATCGAGCTCGCCGCCGAGTGCGTCGAGCTGTACTGCTGGGACCGGCTGGGCTCGGAGAACTAGCGCCGGACCGGGATCGATCGGCAGAGGTGATCCCCGCGGCGCGAGGGGTCGCCGACGTCGTCGTCCCTCGCTCCGCGACAATCCGCGCATGCCGCTGCCCCAGGCCGTGCGCCGGCTCGCCCCGGACCGGCTGCGCTACTCCGTCCGTCTGCGTGCGCTCGCCGTCGGCTCCGGGCTCGTGCCGCCGCGGAGCATGCACAGCGCGGCCGAGTCCGAGCTGCTTGCCGAGCTCGCGCGGGGCCGCACCACGGCGGTCGAGATCGGCGTGTACGAGGGCTCCTCGGCCGTGGTGCTCGCCGGTGCGCTCCCGTCCGGCGCCACGCTGCACCTGATCGACCCGTTCGGCGAGAACCCGACGCTCCTGCCGGGCTGGGCCGGGGTGGAGGCGGCGACGCGCCGCGTCGTCGGCCGGGCGGCGCGGCGCCGCGGCCGGGGTCCGCATGTTGTCTGGCACGTCGAGCGCAGCGAGGACACCGCGGATCGCTGGCGCGAGCCGGTCGATCTCGTGTTCATCGACGGCGACCACAGCGAGGCGGGATGCCGACTGGACTGGGAGCTGTGGAGTCCGTTCGTGGCGCCGGGCGGCGTGGTGCTCTTCCACGACGCGAGCGGGGCGGACGCGCTGCCCGGTCCGCGCGCCGTCTTCGAGGACCTCTTCCGCACCGGCGACCCGCCCGCCGGCTGGCGGATCCGCGCCGAGGTCGACACCGCGGTCGCGGTCGAACGGACGGGGGAGGACTAGCTAGGTCGCCGGCACCGGCGGCCCGCCGTCCAGCACCGCGGCGATCTCGCCCAGCGCCTGCCCGGTCTCGCGGAAGTGCACGGCCGCCATGCCCAGCTCGCGCGCGGCATCGCAGTTGACCTCGGTGTCGTCCACGAACAGGCAGGCGCCCGCCGGCAGGCCGAGGCGCTCCAACGTGAGCTCGTAGATCTCGGCGTCGGGCTTGCGCATGCCGACGAAGCCGGAGTCCACCAGCACCTCGAAGATCTCGTCCACCGGCAGCATCGTCCGCCACAGCGGCTGCCACTCGCGCACGTTGTTGGTCAGCAGCGCCA
>JAWVFS010000232.1:0-8223 GCA_033855795.1 Solirubrobacteraceae bacterium
AGGTCTTCTCGCCGTTGACGAGCCAGCCGCCGTCGACGGCCTCCGCGCGGGTGGACACGGCCGCGACGTCGGAGCCCGCCCCGGGCTCGGTGATCGCCAGCGCCGCGATCTTCTCGCCCCGGATGGCGGGGGCGAGCCAGCGCTCCTGCTGCGCCGCCGTGCCGAACGTCGCGAGTGGCGGTGTGGCGATGCCGTTGTGCGCGCCGATGCCGGCCGCGAGCCCGCCCGAGCCGCAGCGCGCGAGCTCCTCCGCGAACACGGCGTCGGCGACGTATCCGCCGCCCTGGCCGCCGTACTCCTCCTCGTACTTCAAACCCAGGTAGCCGAGCTCCGCGCAGCGCTCGAACACCTCGTTCGGGAACCAGCGCGCGTCCTCCCATTCGCGGGCGTGGGGACGCAGCTCCGTCTCGACGAACCGCCGGACGCCCTCGCGGAAGTCCTCGTGCTCCTGCGTGAACGGCGGGATCGGCCGCCGAGCCGCGGCGTCGGGGAGCCCCTTCTCGCGCAGCGGACTCACAGCGTCGTGTGGCCGCGGGCGGCGTGATCGAAGCCGACGAGGTCTCCGGAGAGATTCTTGGGCACGCCGCCGTGGTAGTACGCACGCACCTCGCAGATCCGCCCGTCGCGGAAGGCGAGGAACTCGGCGCCGCGATCCAGGCAGCGTTCGCCGGTGCGCGGGTGGTCGAAGGCCATCGACCACTCGATCGCCACCTCGTCCTCGCCCTCGACGGCGTGCTCGAGTGTCCAGACCGCATTGAGGTGCTCGACGCCCAGCGCCGCGTTCTCGGCGATCGCCCGCCCGCCGAACTGCGGCTCGCGCCGCGTGTAGTAGTGGACCGCGTCGTCGGTGAAGTGCTCGGCCACGGCGTCGGCATCGCCGGTGTTCAGCGAGTCGTAGTAGGAGCGGACGTGGTCGAGCCGTGCGCCGATGTCCTCATCCTCCCATCCGACCGGCGGCGCGGGTATACCGCGTCGCGGTGATCAAGGGATTCCGGGAATTCCTGCTTCGCGGCAACGTCGTCGACCTCGCCGTCGCGGTCGTGATCGGAGCGGCCTTAGGGCCCGAGGTCAGCGCCATGGTCAATGAACACATCACGCCGATCGTGGGCGCCGTGTTCGGCCAGCCCGACTTCTCCGGGCTCGACTTCACCGTCAACGGGAGCCGCTTCCGGTACGGCGACTTCCTCAACGCGCTGATCACGTTCGTGTCGGTCGCCGCCGCGGTGTACTTCTTCGTCGTGGTGCCGATCAACGCGCTCAACTCCCTGCGCAAGCGCGACGCCACCGTGCGCCCGTGCCCCGAGTGCCTGACCGAGATCCCGGCGAAGGCGACCCGGTGCCGTGCGTGCACCGCCGAGGTCGCGCCGATCTAGACTAGACGCCGTAGGACCGGCCGATCACGTCGAGCATGATCTCGTCGGTGCCCGCGCCGATGCGGTTCAGCCGCATGTCGCGCCACACGCGCTCGACGCCGTACTCCTTCATGTACCCGGCGCCGCCGTGGATCTGGATGCACTCGTCGGCCACCTCCACGGCCATCCGGGAGGCGTACAGCTTCGCCATGGAGATCTCCCGCACCGGGTACTCGCCGTTGTTGAAGCGCCAGGCGGTCGTGTAGACCATCTGCCGCGCCGCCTCGATCTTGGTCGCCATCTCGGCGAACTTGTGGCGGATCACCTGGAAGTGCCCGATCGAGCGGCCGAAGGCGGTGCGCTCCTTGGCGTACTCGAGCGTCCGGTCGAAGCAGCGCTGCGCGCCGGCCACGCAGCCCGCGGCGCCGATCAGCCGCTCGCCCTGAAGCTCCCACATGATGTGGTAGAAGCCCTTGCCGACCTCGCCGAGCACGGCGTCCGCCGGGACGCGGACGTCCTGGAAGGCGAGCAGGGCCGTGTCGGAGGCGTGCATGCCCAGCTTCTCGAGCTTCTTCTCGCGGATCACGCCGGGGGAATCCATATCGAGCAGGAACAGGGTGAAGCCGTCGTAGCCGGCATCGGGGTCGGTCTTGGTCACCAGCACGATGAAGTCCGCGCGGTGGCCGTTGGTGATGTAGGTCTTGGACCCGTTGATCACGTAGTCGTCGCCGTCGCGCACGGCGCGGGTCTTGATGCCCGCAACGTCGGAGCCCGCGTCGGGCTCGGTGATCCCCAGGCAGGAGATCTTCTGGCCCGCGATGGCGGGCACGAGGTAGCGCTGCTTCTGCTCGTCGGTGCCGAAGGCGAGGATCGGCGGGGTCGCCATGTCGGTGTGCACGGCAACGCCCATCGCCACGCCACCGGAGTTCGACCCGGTCATCTCCTCGCCGAGCACGATGCTGCAGTAGTAGTCGCCACCCTGGCCGCCGTACTCCTCGGGCTTGTCGAGCCCGAGGAACCCAAGCTCGCCCATCCGGTGAAACACCGAATCGGGGAACGTCGTCTCCTCCCACTCCTCGGAGTGCGGGGCCAGCTCGCGTGACACGAACGACGCGATCGACTCGCGCAGCGCGTCGTGGTCGTCGTTGAAGATGAAGTGCTTGCGGGCGCCCCGGTGGTCGGGCTTGAGGACGTCGGCGGTAGCCATGCGCAGGGTCTCCTGTCTTCGCGGCGGCGTGGGCGCCGCACCGTAGCGGAGCCCCCGTGAAAAGTAAACAGTAGTACTTCTTACTTTCCGCCGTGCGAGCTCGCCGCGGGCGCGTGGTACTAAGGGTTCGTCTCCGGCCGCCGATAGTCGGATGGGGGATGTCCTTGTCCACCATCCGAAACAGTGCCGTCGCACGGGCTTCACACACGCGTGTGCTGGCCTACTTCTTCCTCGCGGGCTCGGGCCTGGGGTTCCTGCTGCTCGCCTTCCTCCCCGCGGGAGTCCGCACCAATCGGCCGGCCGAGGCGGCGCTGCTGGCGCTGGCCGCCCTGTTGGGGGCCGGTCTCTTCGCCGCTGCGGATCGGGCGCCGGACTGGCTGATCGCCGCCGGGGTCGCCGTCGGGACGCTGGAGATCAGCGGCTCGATCGCCCTGGGCCACGGCCCCACCAACCTGGGGGTCCAGGTCTTCTACGTGTGGGTGGCCGTCTACGCCTTCTATTTCCTCCCCCGGCGGCAGGCCGCCGCCCAGCTCGCGCTCGTCGGACTGGCGTACGCGACGGCGCTGGTGATGCGTCATTCGGCGGCGACCGGTGCGATGCAGTGGGCGATCACGATGGGCACGCTCACCGTCGTCGGCCTGATGGTCTCGGGCCTCATGCGTCGCCTCGAGCTGCGCGATGCCGAGTCGATGGAGCGCATGGAGGCGCTCCGGGAGGCCGAGGAGCGTTTTCGCCGCGCCTTCGACAACGCGCCCATCGGCATGGCGCTCGCCTCGCTCGACGGACGCTACCTGCGCGTGAATCCGGCGCTTGTAGCCCTGACGGGCTACGAGGTGGACGAGCTCATCGGGAAGGGCTTTTCGGACATCACGCACCCGGAGGACCTCAAGTCCGACCTCGCGGCCATGGAGCAGCTGCTCTCCGGCGAGCTCGAGACCTACGAGACCGAGAAGCGCTACGTCCACGCGCAGGGCCACGTGCTCTGGGTCCAGGTCAACGTGACCGTCGTGCACGACGGCGACGGAGGGCCGCTGCACTTCGTCGCCCAGACGCAGGACGTCACCGAGCGCAAGCGCGCCCAGGCCGAGCTGGCGCACCGGGCGCTGCACGACCCGCTCACGGGCCTGCCCAATCGGCTCCTGTTCCTCGACCGTCTCCAGGTCGCGCTCGTGCACCTCGGCCGCCGCGACGGCGCGGTCGCCGTCCTCTTCCTCGACCTGGACCGGTTCAAGCTGATCAACGACAGCCATGGACACGACGTGGGCGACCAGGTGCTGGTGGAGATGGCCGGGCGGCTGCGCGGGCTGCTGCGGCCGTCCGACACCCTGTCGCGCTTCGGCGGCGACGAGTTCACCATCCTCTGCGAGGACGTGTCGTGCGACGACGATGCCGTGGTCGTGGCGGAACGCGTCGCCGAGGCGCTCGCCAAGCCATTCCCGCTCGCCGACCGCGAGGTGTTCCTGTCCGCCTCGATCGGGATCGCGCTCGGGCGCGACCGCGCCATGTCCGCGGGGGCGCTCCTGCGCGATGCCGACGCGGCCATGTACGGCGCCAAGGAGCGCGGGCGCTCGCGCTACGCGATCTACGACGGGGCCATGCGCCTGCGCGGGGCCGAGCGCCTGGAGACCGAGACCGCGCTGCGCCGCGCGATCGAGCGCGGTGAGCTGCGTTTGCACTATCAGCCGGAGGTCGACCTGGCGACGGGGCGCGCCGTCGGCGTCGAGGCGCTCGTGCGCTGGGCACACCCGGAGCGCGGCCTGGTCGCGCCCGGGGAGTTCATTCCCGTCGCCGAGGAGACCGGGCTGATCGTGCCGATCGGGGAATGGGTGCTGCGCGAAGCATGCCGTCAGGCACGCGCCTGGCAGGGCGAGTACGGCGATGAGCCCCTGCGGATGGCGGTCAACCTGTCGGGCCGACAGCTCGCCGACGACAACCTTCACGACGCGGTGGCCGGCGCGCTCGCCGACGCCGACCTCCCGCCCGAACTCCTGTGCCTCGAGATCACCGAGAGCGCGGTCACCGAGGACCCGCAGCGGGCTCGGGTGACGCTGCGTGCGCTCAAGCGGCTTGGCGTCCGCTTGGCCATCGACGATTTTGGCGTCGGCTTTTCGTCCCTCAGCCAGATCCGCCAGCTCCCGGCCGCGGACGAGATCAAGATCGACCGGTCGTTCATCTCCGGCCTCGGGCGCAACCGCGAGGACGAGGCGATCGTCGCGTCCGTCATCTCGCTGGCCCAGTCGCTCGAGGTCGAGACGATCGGCGAGGGCGTGGAATCCGCCGAGCAGGCCGACCGCCTGCGCGAGCTCGGATGCGACCACGCCCAGGGCTTTCACTTCGCCAGGCCGGGGCCCGCCGCCGAGGCCGGCAAGCTGCTCGCTGCCGCGGCGTTCGGCGAGCTGCTCGCGTAGCCGCGGTCGCGCTGTAGGGTTGCGCGCCGTGCGCACCTCCACGACCGCGCTGGCCGTCGCCGCGCTCGCCGTGACCATCGCGGCCTGTGGCGGGGGCGACAAGACCTTCGACGAGTCGGGAATGACCTTCTCCTACCCGGGCGACTTCAAGGCGGGCCGGGGGGTCGGGGCCAAGCCCAGCGGGCGTGTGATCGGCATCGTCGGGCTCGGCCGCAACGACTACATCGCGGGCCGGGGGCAGCCCAGCGCGCCGCTGCCCGTCGACCAGCTGCTGATCAGCCTGCCCAAGGTCGTGGCCGGCGTCATCCCGGCGACCGTCCATCTCGAGCGACACGGGAAGCTGGCCATGGTTGCCGCCACGCAGCGACCCGCCGGCACCGGCGACGTCGAGTCGCAGATCTACTTCTTCAACGGCGCCGGCAAGACCTGGCAGCTGGAATGTCGCTCGACGCCGTCCAAGCGCGCGCGCATCCGCGCGGCCTGCCGCAAGACGCTCGCCTCGGTGAAGGTCCGGTAGTGGCCCCCCCGGAAACATTCCACCCGAAACGGAGGACGCAGGTCGCCGCCTGCGCCGCCCCATTTCGTGCGCAACGCAACCGGGAGAACCACTAATGGGACTCGACGGCTTCGACACCCTGCGCTACGAGGTCGGCGACACGGGCGTGGCGACGATCACGCTGGACCAGCCCGACAACCGCAACGCACTGTCGACCGAGCTGCTCGACGACCTGCTCGCGGCCTTCACGCTTGCGCGCGAGGACGCGGGCGTCCGCTGCGTCGTGCTCACCTCCAGCCACGATCGGGTGTTCTCCTCGGGTGCCAACCTGGCCGGCTTCTCGGCCGACGTACCGCTCGTGCACAAGCACTTCGGCACCGACCGGTTCCCGGCGCTGTTCCGGCTGATCGGCGAGCTCGGCAAGCCGACCCTGTGCGCCGCCAACGGCCACGTCCTGGCGGGTGCGCTCGGGATCGCGCTCGCCTGCGACCTGGTCGTCGCGAAGGAGGGCGCCGAGTTCGGCGCCCCCGAGATCAACGTCGGCGCCTTCCCGTTCATGGTCATGGCGCTGATCTACCGCAACGTCCCCCGCAAGAAGACGAACGAGCTGCTGCTGCTCGGCGAGCGGATCTCGGCGGAGGAGGCCGAGCGGATCGGCATCGTCAACCGCGTCGTCCCGGCCGCCGAGTTCGACGACGCCGTCAACGCATGGGCCGAGAAGCTCGCGTCCAAGTCGCCCGTGATCATGCGGTTGGGCAAGGACGCGATGTTCCGCCAGATGGACATGGACCTCGCCGACGCGCTCGAGTACCTCCACGCGCAGCTGACGATCGCCGTTTCGACCGAGGACATCGTCGAGGGCGTGACCGCCTTCTTTGAGAAGCGCGAACCGCGCTGGAAGGGCCGCTGAGCCGACGCCGGCGCACCGGGTCATCGGCCTCCGGTGCCGCACCTGCGACCGCGGCCCGAGCAGCCTGCGCGGCGTCGACCCTCTCGCCGCCGTGCTGGCCGAGCGGCTCGCCACCGAGGCGCGCCTGGTCGGCTCCCCCGAGGAGCCGAGGGCCGGCGATTACGCCGAGGACCTCGCGGCATCGCGAGGCTGCCTGCTCGAGGCCGGCGGGCAGGTGGACGACGCGCTGGCCGCCGGCGAGGTCCCGGCCCTCGTCGCCGGCCAGTGCCCGATCGCGCTGACGACGCTGCCCGCCGTCGGCCGCCATCGGCCCGACGCGCGGATCCTGTGGCTGGACGCCCACGGCGACTTCAACACCCCCGAGACCAGCCCGAGCGGCTTTCTCGGTGGCATGGCCCTGGCCGGCGCCTGCGGGCTCTGGGACCCCGGCCTCGGGCAGCCGCCGGTCCCGGCGGACCGGGTCGTGCTGTGCGGGATCCGCGACCTCGACCCGGCCGAGGGCGAGGCCCTGAAGCGCAGCTCGGCGACGGTCATCGGGGCGGCGATCGAGACGCTCGTGTACCTGGCGAACGCGCTGGACGGCGCCCCGGTGTACCTCCACCTCGACCTCGACGTCCTCGACCCGACCGTGATGCCGGCCGAGCACCCGGCCGACGGCGGCCTGAGCGCGGAGAAGCTCTACGACCTGCTCGACGCCGTCGCCGACGCCTGCGAGGTCGTCGGGATCGAGATCACGTGCCTGGAGCGACCCGAGCTGGCGCCGATGGTGGGCGATGCCGTCGCACCGGTGCTCGCTCAGCACGGCGCGGCTTGACGCCGCGCGGCGCTATCCGTCAAAGTGGAAAGTAGGAAGTCCTACTTTCCACAAAGGCGCCCAGCAATGGCCACACCCGAGACCCAACCGAAGTCGATCCTCCGCCCGCTCGTCGAGGACCTGGCCGAGCGGCGCGCGGCGATCAAACTCGGCGGCGGCGAGGAGAAGACCGCCAAGCAGCACGACGCGGGCAAGCTCACCGCCCGCGAGCGGATCGACCTGCTGATCGACGAGGGAACGTTCGCGGAGCTGGGCATGCACGGCCGGCCCCACTTCTCCCAGCGCTCGATGGAGGGCCGGGAGGCGCCGGCCGATGGCGTCGTCACCGGCTACGGAAAGTGCCAGGGGCGGCTGGTCTGTGTGGCCGCCTACGACTTCACGGTCATGGCCGGCTCGATGGGCATGACCGGCGAGATCAAGGTGGGCCGCCTGCGCGAGCTCGCCCTGACCAAGCGGATCCCGTTCATCTGGCTGCTCGACTCCGCCGGCGCCCGCATCCAGGAGGCCGTCGGCTCGCTGTTCGCCGGCTCCGGGCACCTCTTCCGCGAGGAGGTGATCATGAGCGGCGTCATCCCGCAGGTCGCCGCGCTCATGGGGCCATGCGCCGCGGGCACCGCCTACATCCCGGGTCTGGCGGACTTCGTCCCGATGGTCAAGGGCCGCGGCTCGATGGCGCTGGCCGGCCCGCACCTCGTCCGGGCGGCGATCGGCGAGGACGTCACCCAGGAGGAGCTCGGCGGCTCGCGCGTGCACTGCCGCAAGTCGGGGGTCGGCGATCTCGAGGTGGCCGACGACCACGAGTGCATCGAGCGCATCAGGCAGTACCTCGCGTTCATGCCGTCGCACAACAAGGCGGCCCCGCCGCGGATCGCCACCGACGACCCGGTCGACCGCATGGACGACGACCTGCTCGACGTGCTGCCGGAGTCCAACCGCAAGCCCTACGACATGTACTAGGTTATCCGGCGGATCGTCGACTTCGTATTATAATTCGACTTAAATCCAGTGTTAGGTTTGAATATCTTATGCTGTATGT
>JAWVFS010000233.1:0-10419 GCA_033855795.1 Solirubrobacteraceae bacterium
TCGTGGTGCGGGCCGTGCCGCTTCGAGTTCCCGTTCTTCCAGCGGCTTGCCCGGCAGTACCGCGGCCGCGTCGCGTTCCTGGGCGTCGACGCGCAGGACAACAAGGGCGACGCGCAGGCATTCCTGATGCAGCGGCCGCTGCCGTACCCGAGCTACTTCGACCTCAACGCGGGCACCGCGCGGACGTTCAAGGGCGGCCTGGCGTGGCCGACGACCGCGTTTTACGACGCGCGGGGCAAGCTCACGCACACGCATCCCGGCGCCTACGCGACGCAGGCCAAGCTCGACGAGGACATCCGGCGCTACGCGCTGGGCTCGTAGGGGTCGCCGCCGCGGTGTCCGGCACCGGCTCCCCGAGCCTCCTGCTGGCCTTCTGGGCCGGCATCGTGTCGTTCGTCTCGCCGTGCGTCCTGCCGCTGGTGCCGGGTTACCTGGCGGCGGTGTCGGGCACGCAGCCGGGCCAGAGCCGCGGGCTGGACGCTCGCGTGGTGGCCCGCAGCCTGTTGTTCGTGGCCACGTTCTCGGCGATCTTCATCCTGCTCGGCCTCGGGGCGACGGCCGTCGGATCGTTCCTGCAGGACAACAAGGACACGCTCGACAAGATCGCCGGCGTGCTCATCATCGCGATGGGCGCACTCTTCATCGCGTCGGTCTTCATCGTGCGGCTGAATCGCGAGTGGCGGGCGCCGGGACTGATCGAGCGCGCCGGCCGCGGCGGGCCCGTCGTGGCGGGCGCGGCCTTCGCGATCGCCTGGACGCCGTGCGTCGGGCCAACGCTCGGCGCGATCCTGGGCCTCGCGTCGACGTCGAGCGGCACGGGCCGCGGCGCGCTCCTGCTCGCCTTCTACTCGCTGGGCCTCGCGCTGCCGTTCCTGTTCTTCGCCGTGGCCTTCTCCAGCGCCCAGCGCGCGTTCGGCTGGGTCAAACGCCACTACGCCGCGATCCAGGTGGTTGCCGGCGTGATCCTGATCGTGATGGGCGTGCTCGTCTTCACCGGCGAGCTCTTCCAGCTCAACATCAAGGCGCAGAACCTGCTGCGCGACCTGGGGCTCGACTTCTACAACGGCGTCTAGGACGCCCCGACCAGGCGGCACATGAGGTCGACGGCCTGCCGGTCGTCGAGTTCCTGCTCGGAGGCCAGCGACCGCCAGGTCGTGAACGCGACCGCGTGGCCGATCGCAGCCTGGGTCCGCTGCCGGGCCCGGCCCCGCGCGCGCCGGCCGGCCATGAGAGTGTCGCGGGCGGCGGTGAGGTAGTCGTGAAAGCCCCCAAACAGCCGCTTGACGGTGGGGACCGTCGACTCGTCGCGCAGGAGGTTGTCGAGCATGCCCTGGGTGCGCCGGTAGTACGCGTACAGCTCCTCGAGAGCCCCTCGCAGGCGCTCGTCGGGGTCCTCGATCGCCGCCCAGCGCTCGAGGTCCGGCACGGGGTTGGCCGCCCCCCAGTGAGCGCTGCAGGCGGCGAAGAGGGCGGGCTCGTCGGGGAAGTGGCGATAGACGGTGGACCGGCGCACGCCGGCGCGCTCGGCCACCGCGCTCATCGAGGTGCGCGACGGGCCGACCGTTCCGTGGAGTTCCACCGCGCTCTCGGTGATGCGCCGACGCGTGGCCTCCTCGAGCTGGGCGCGTCGCCTCTTCTGGTAGGGGCGTTTTTCATTAGACATAAGTGTCCTATCAATCTTGACACAGCGGGAGGACATCCGCTAGCTTTCCCGCGACACTACTGTTCGATAAAAGGAGAGAGCATGGAGGCGACGACGGCGAAGGTGGTCGGCCCGAAGGACGGCAAGGCGGGTTTTTTGGGAAGCATCGGCGTCCGGTTCATGATCGACGGCGACGAGTCCGGCGGCGGGTTCTCGCTGGTCGAGCACCCGATGGGACCGCGAGCGCTCGCTGCGCCGCTGCATCGGCACACGCGCGAGGACGAGTACAGCTACGTGCTGACGGGGCGCATGGGCGCGCTGCTGGGCGACGAGGTCCTCGAGGCGGGTCCCGGCGACCTGGTCTTCAAGCCCCGCAACCAGTGGCACACGTTCTGGAACGCCGGCGACGAGCCCTGCCGGATCCTCGAGATCATCTCCCCGGCCGGGTTCGAGCGGTTCTTCGCCGAGCTCGTCGAGCTCGGAGGGGTCGCGCAGGCCGACCCGCAGGTCATGGGGGAGCTGTGCGCGCGCTACGAGCTGGAGATGGACCCCGACAGCGTCCCAGGGCTCATCGAGCGCTTCGGCGTGAAGCTCCCCGGCGACCCGATCCAGTGATCAAGCCCGGCAGGGTCAGCCGCCGAGGCTGACCCTGCCGGTCTGCCTCGGACAGCCGTTGCGGCCGCGGTCGAGCTGCTCACGGCTCGGCGGGTCGCGCCGGAGCAGCTCGGACACGGGCACGGGCTGGAGGTGCTTGCGGCGCACCGCGGGGAGGATCTTGTGCAGCGCCTGGATCGTCTGGCCGCGATTCTCGTGCATGAGCACGATCGAGCCGGGGCGCAGGTTGTCCACCACGGCGCGGGCGATGCCGTGCTTGTCGGCGCCGGCGGAGTCGAGGCTGTCGACGCTCCAGATGACGTCGATCATGCCGAGCCTGCGCACGGTGTCGTCGATCCCGCCGTTGCGGAGGCCGTAGGGCGGGCGGAAGAGGAGCGTCGGCCTGCCCGCGGCGGCCGCGACGGCGTCGCGAGTGCGCTGGATCTCCGCGGTGGCGGCGTCGGAGGACAGCCCGGTGAGCGCGGGGTGCGTCCAGGAGTGGTCGGCCAGCTCGCCGAGGGCCTGCTCCTGGGGGAGCCGTGCGGCGTTGGGCTGGAGGTTGCGCCCGACGAGGAACCACGTCACGCGAGCGCCCGCGCGGCCGAGTTGGTCCAGCGCGAACTTCGTGTACGGCCCGGGGCCGTCGTCGAAGGTCAGTGCGACCAGCCGTTGGCGGCCGCCGCCGCAGTAGACCGGCTTGCCGGCCGCGACCAGCGCCTCGAGGTTGGCGGAAGACCCCTGGTTCCCCGTCTTCGACGCGGGTCCCGACGTGGCGGTGCCCCCGCCGAGCGCCGCCGAGCCCGCAGCTCCGTGCCGGGCGCTGCCGCCGCCTGCGCCGGCGAGCGCGACGACGGCGGCGACGAGCACGGCCACGGTCGCCGCGAGCAGCGCCAGGCCGCGCCGGCGCGCGCGGCGGCGACGGGTGCGCGCGGCTTCGCGCCGAGCGTGGAGCGCGTCGCGGCCGAGGACGTCCTGAGTGTCGCCGCCTCCTTCCATCAGCGGGTCTTGCGGCGCTGGCCGCCGGACTCGACGCCGAGCGCCCGGCCGGCCCGTGCCGCCGCGATGCCGGCTGCGAGCTGGCCGGGAGACACCGCGCCGATCACGTGGCCGACCACGCGGCCCTGGGCCGAGAGGAAGAACGTCTCGGGCAGCCCCGTCACACCCCAGCGATGGGCGACGCCGTTGCTGCGGTCGCGGAGGCTCGGGTACGTGACCCGGGCGGCGCGGGTGAAGGCGTGGGCGTCGTCGGTGATGTCCTGCATGTTCAGTCCGAGGAAGAGCACGCCGCGGGCGCGCTCCCGCGTCCACGCCCGCTCGAGCACCGGCGCCTCGGCCCGGCAGGGATCGCACCACGAGGCCCAGAAGTTGAGCACCACCGGCGTGCCGCGCAGTTGCCCGAGCGACACGCGCGGAGCCGACAACGCCCCTCCCACGCGGGACCGGAGCGGGTCGCCGAGATCGCCGCGCTCGAGCACCGGTTGACTGAGGGCCGGCGGGGCGACGGAACCGGACTTGCGCAGTCCGTCGTCGACCGTGCGGTCCGGCGACTTCGTCACCAGCCCGTAGGCGAGCAGCGCCACGAAGGCGACGCCGATCAGCGCGGCGGCGATCCGCCCGGCCAGGCGCAGCGGGGAGCGCTCCGGCGCCTCAGCCGCCACGAACGGCTCCCTTCGGCTCGGCGATCGAGACGGGCGCGTCGAAGCCGGCGTTGCGGTGCGTGACGAGGCGGGCCGGGAGCACGAGCGCGTCGCGCAGCACCCTCCCGCTTCCTTCGTCCACGGTCAGCCGCGTCCATACGGGCGTCCCCGGGTCCATGAGCGCGAGCTCCGCGATCCGCCGGCCGCCGGCGGTGTGCTCGCCGAGCAGTCGCACGGCGGTCGCGTACGGGGTGAAGCGGAACCAGGACGCAGTGCGGAAGGGAACGTCCGCCGCCGTCGGCGACTCCTGCCAGGTGCCGCCCGCGACGCGTACGAACTGCCGGGCGCCGACGGTCACGCCCTGCACCCCGCGATCGGTCGTGTAGGCCAGGCGGTCGGGAGCGAGCAGGCGATACGTCGTCCGCGCGAACGTGCCCGGGCCGCTGGTGACGTCCTCGACCTGGCGGATGCTGTGCAGCGCCCGCATCGTCGCCTGTGCGCGGTCCAGCAAGACGCGCGCCCGCGTCGTCCCGGCGGCGCTCCACGTTGCGGGCAGTCCCACGGTGAATCTGCGCCCACGCTCGGTCACCGCGACGAACAGGACCGTGAGGGTGCCCGGGTGCGCGAAGCGCACGCAGCCGGCGCCGCAGTCGCTCTGGGTGCTCGCGGACACGCGCGGCCGGGTGGCCGCCGGGCGGCCGCGATAGTCGAGGAGCCTGACCGTCCCGGTCGTGCCCGCGGCGGAGTGGCGGATCCAGGCGGCCGCGACCATCGACCCCCCCTGCGCCGCGACCGACAGCTCGTCGGCGGCCGGCGCCGGCAGCGGGCAGGGCGAGCACGGCGGGACAGCCGCGCGCGCCCCGCTGGTCGCGTCGTCGAGCTGGCGCGGCGGCAGGGGGAAGGCCACGAGCACGCCGACCGCGGCGAACACCCCGAGCGCGAGCAGCGGCTCGGCGCGGACCAGCCGCCAGTGCCGGCGCTCGAGCGCGGCCGGCGGATGGGGGTTCGCGGCGAGCAGCTGCGGCCGCAGGCGCTGGGCGTGGGCGTAGGACGCCGCGGCGATCGCGCCGACCAGGCCGATCTTGACGAGCAGCACGCGGCCGTAGGCCGTTTGCCACAGGTCCGAGACCGCGCCGAGCTCGACGGCCGCGTTGACGACGCCGGCGACGAGGACGACGCAGAAAGCGGGCAGGGCGATCCGGCCGAAGGGCGCGAGGACGTGCCGGGCGATGGCCAGCCGAGCGTCTGCGCCCCGCCGCAGCGCGGGCGCCCACGCCAGCGCGATGAGGGCGATGCCCCCAACCCAGACGGCGGCGCCGAGCAGGTGCGCCCAGTCGGCCACGATCGCCACGCCGCGCGCAGGCGCCGAGTTCGCGTGGCCGGAGGCGACGAGCGCGCCGAGCGCGCCGCTGATCGCCAGTGCGGCGAGGGACGGACGCCGCCGCGCCAGCCCCGCGGCCAGGGCGACGAGCGCCACGACGGCCACGCGCGCCAGGCCGGTCAGGTTGGCCAGCAGGAAGTCGCTCAGGTCGGCCGGCGAGAGGCCGCGCGCCGCCCGGGCCGCGTCGACCAGCGCCGCCGCGGCGGCGAGCGCGCCGGCGAACAGGCCGAGGTCCGCGACCAGGCCGCGTGCCCGCCGCCGTGCGGACGCGGCGTCGAGCCCGGAGCGGCCGGGTGACTCCAGCGACGCCGGCACGAGCCAGTCGCGACCCAGGAGCGCCGCCAGCAGCAGTGCGCCGGCGAAGGTCAACAGCGTTGCGTACAGGAGGGCTCGGACCAGGGCGCGCGCCCAGCCGAGGTCCGCGAGCGGGCTCTGTTCGACGGCGCGCCCGCCGCCACCCGCCGCCACTCCCAGGCCGAAGCCGAAGGAGCCCTGCAGCTCGTGCCCGTCGGTTGTCGAGACCGTGTGCCACTCGACGCGGTACGCGCCCCGGGGCAGCGCGGTCGCCGGACGCAGCACCAGGCCGTCGGCACCGGCCGCATGCTGGGAGGCCGGGATGCGGCGGCCGCTGCGCGCATCGACCAGGTGGGCGTCCGAGAGGCGGCGGTTGAGCGTGTCGGTGAAGCGCAGCGAGATCGCCGTCGGCGCGGTCTCCACGCGCGCCCCGGGCGCCGGCGTGGCGCCGAGGAAGGCCGCGTGGCCGTACGCGGCCGGCGCCGCAACGGCGAGGGCGGCGAGGGCGATCAGCGGCGCCGCGCGGAGGCGGCGGGGCAGGGCGCGCCGGGACATGCGGCGAGAGTGGCGGCTCAGCCGCCGTCGGGACCGACGTGCCGTGGCTCCGGGGCCATGCGCGAAGGGTACTCTGAGCGCCATGTCCGCCCGCCCCCCGGCAGCGGCGGCCGCCGCCGCGGCCGCGACCCTCGCGATCGCACTGTCCGCGACCGGCTGCGGGTCCTCCGACCAGCAGCAGGTGCGCGACACCCTCAAGCGCTACGAGCAGGCGACGGCGCGCCAGGACTACGACGCGCTGTGCAGCAAGGTCCTCGCCCCCTCGCTCATCGACCGCCTGGCCCAGGTCGGCCTCCCGTGCGACCAGGCGCTGCGCATCGGGCTCGGCACCGTCCGCAACCCCAGGCTCCAGGTCCTCAAGATCAGGGTCACCGACAAGCTCGCCCTCGCCCTCGTGCGCAGCAGCGCCGCGGGCCAGCCGACGTCCACCGACACGATCCGCCTGACCAAGAACGGTGGAAAGTGGCGGATCTCCTCGCTGTCGGGCGCGCAGCCGCCGGCGCCGGCTCAGCACCGCTCGGGCGACTAGCCCCGCTCGTCACCAGGGCGATGGACGTAGGCTCGACCCGGTCGAGGTGCTCGACGTCGGTGACGCGGCGGAGGCATCCGCCGCGCAGACCGCCTGAGCGCGCCTACGCTCAGCCGCCCGGGGCGCCCGCGCGGAGCGTTGCCTCGAAGTCCGTCCCCGTGATCGGGCCGACGCACGGCGAGGGGGCGCCGGCCTCCTGATAGCGCTCGATGCCGGCGCGGACCGCGGCCTCGTCTCCCACGGCCGTGAGCACCTCCAGGAAGTCGGTCGAGATCGCCGCCTGCATCGTCTCGACGTCGCCGCCGGCCGCGTCGTAGGCGGCGATGTCGGCCTCGAACCCGGAGCGCTCGAGCATCGCGCGGTAGAACGGCAGCCCGAAGTAGGTGAGGAGGTTGCGGCGCATCGCGTCGTACGCAGACGCGGGATCGTCGGTCAGCCCGGCCGGCACCGCGGCCACGATGTCGAAACCGTCGAGCGTCTTGCCGGCGCGCTCGCGTCCGGTCGTCACCTCCGGGACGACGACGGCGCGGATGTAGTTCGGGTTGCACAGCCAGAGGGTCGCCCCGTCGGCGATCTCCCCGGCCAGGCGCAGCATCCCGGGCGAGAGCGCGCCGATGTAGATCGGGATGTCGGGCCGCGGCTCAACGCCGCCCAGCTGGAAGCCGGTCTGCCATTTCTCCCCCG
This sequence comes from Solirubrobacteraceae bacterium, assembly GCA_033855795.1. GTDB lineage: Bacteria > Actinomycetota > Thermoleophilia > Solirubrobacterales > Solirubrobacteraceae > JALYZC01. The sequence continues at coordinate 7,317 of JAWVFS010000233.1, forward strand.
GCGGCGGTGCCTCCCCGCGGAGGATCGCCCGCACGGTCGACACGTACTCGCGCATCTCGGCCACGGGCTTGTCGATCGTCTGTCCGTGCCAGCCCTCCACCACCGGCCGGTGCGACAGGCCAAGCCCGAGGTTCAGCCGGCCGCCCGAGAGCTCGTCGATCGTGACCGCGGTCTGGGCCATGGTGGCCGGTGTGCGCGTGTAGATCGGGACCACGCCGGTGCCGACCCGGATGCGCTCGGTCGCCAGGGCGTAGGCGGTGATCACGGTGAGCGATTCGCGGCCGGCGATGTGGGTCACGTACGCCGCTTCGTAGTTGAGGGACTCGGCCAGACGCACCCGCTGGATCGCGGCGTCCAGCGAGCGCCCGGTGGAGACGAAGCAGCCGACGGCCATGCGGCGGGACGCTATCGGCTCCCGGCCCACGCCGTGGCCGATATCGTGGCCGGGCTCGCCCTCAGCGATGTCCCGCCGACTGCTCATCTGCGCCGTGGCCGCCGTCCTGCTCGCCGTGGCGGCGCCGGCGGCGACGGCCGCCCCCGCGCTACCGCTCGGCCACGCCGGCCGCTTCCTCACCGACGCCCAGGGCCGCGTGGTGATCCTCCACGGCTACAACATGGTCTACAAGCGCCCGCCGTATGACCCGACGGCGGTCGGCTTCGGCGACGACGACGCGGCCTTCCTCGCCGCCGAGGGCTACAACACGGTCCGCGTCGGGGTGATCTACAAGGCCGTCGAGCCCTCGCCGGGCGCCTATGACGACGCTTACCTGGCGCGCATCGCGAGCGTCGTGGACACCCTCGGCCGCCACGGCATCGTCGCGATGCTCGACTTCCACCAGGACCTCTACAACGAGACCTTCCAGGGGGAGGGGTGGCCCGACTGGGCGGTCCAGGACGACGGGCTACCGCACGAGCCGAAGTCGGGCTTCCCGGCCAACTACCTCGTGATGCCGGCGCTTCAGCGGGCCTTCGATCACTTCTGGAACAACGATCCCGGGCCGGGCGGGGTCGGGCTGCAGGACCGCTACGCCGCGGCCTGGCGCCACGTCGCCGAGCGGTTCCGCGACGACCCCAACGTCCTCGGCTACGAGCTGATGAACGAGCCCTGGCCGGGCACGACCTGGCAGTCGTGCGCGAATCCCGCGGGCTGCCCGGCGTTCGACGCCGTGATGGCCGCCTTCATCCGGCGCTCGATGGCGGCCATCCGCCAGGTCGACGCCCACACGCTCATCTACTACGAGCCCAACGTGCTGTTCAACGACGGGGCCGACACCACCCTGGGACCGACGGGCGACCCCCACGCCGGCTTCGCCTTCCACGACTACTGCCTCGCGGCGGGCTCGTCCGGACACGACGACCCCAGCTGCGACACCTCCGACGACCTGGTGTTCGCCAACGCGGCCAAACACGTCGCCGCCACCGGCGCGACGCCTCTGCTCACCGAGTTCGGGGCCGTGGACGACGCGACGATCCTGACGAAGATGGCGGCGCGCGCCGACCGTAACCTCGTCGGCTGGCAGGAATGGCACTACTGCGGCTGCTCGGACCCGACGACCTCCGGGCCCGGCGACACCCAGGCGATCGTGCTGGACCCGAGCAAGCCTCCGACCGGCTCCAATCTCAAGACGGCAAAGCTCGGCGTGCTGTCGCGGCCCTACCCGCAGGTCGTGGCCGGGACCCCGCAGAGCTTCGGCTTCGACCCCGCCTCCAAGCGCTTCGACCTGCGCTACGTCACGAGCCGCGCCGGCGGTGGCACGTTGGCCGGCGGCGCGCGGACCGAGGTGGCGCTCCCCGCGCGCCAGTATCCGCGCGGGTACGACGTCACCGTCGAGGGGGGCGTGGTCCGTTCGGGCGCCGGGGCCCGCACGTTGGAGCTGGCCGCGTGCGCGGGGGTGCGCGACGTCGCGGTGAGCGTGGCGCCCGGTTCTGGACGGGTGGCCCAGACCTGCACCCCGCCGCCGCCGCTGGGAGCCGTCATCCACCTGTCGGCCTCGCCGCGTTCGCCGCGCGCCGGGCGGCGGGTGCGCTTCGGCTTCCTGGCGCGAGTGCGCGTGGCCGGGCGCCTGCGGCCGCTGAAGGGGGCGCGCATCCGCTTCGCCGGCCGCAACGCGACGACGAACCGCCGCGGCCGCGCGGTGATCGTCAAGCGCTTCGGCGCCAGCCGCCGCAACCGCCGCTATACCGCGCGGGCCTTCCGGCGCGACCTGCGCACGGGCCGCGTCGTCGTGCGCGTGCGGGCGTCGCGCCGCCGATGACGTAGGCTCGCGGCCGACGATGCGGCACGACCGCCACTACACCCTCGAGCAGGCCACCGCGGCCATGGACTGGGTGGCCGAGCGGCTCGAGCGGATGCGCGACGCGCGCGAGCGGCTCAACGACGAGGAGGTGCGCGAGGCGCTGGCCGAGGCCGGCCCCACGAACGGCGGCGGCGACCCCGGCCGCGCCGTCTCCGAGGCCTTCCTCGACCTGCGGGGCGCGGCTTCGGAGCTGGACGCCATGGACATCGTGCTCCGCGACCTCGACCGGGGCCTCGTCGACTTCCCGACGCTCCGCGACGACGAGGAGGTCTACCTGTGCTGGGTCGAGTCCGAGGAGGACGTCATCACGCATTGGCACGATCTCGACGCGGGCTTCGCCGGTCGCGAGCCGCTGTAGCATCGATAGCCGTATCCGGAGGAGGAAAGCGATGAGCACGACGGAGCCAAGAACCGCGGCGGAAGAAAACGAGGAGGCCGTCAGGGCGTGGGACGGACCGCTGTTCGACCGTTTCGTGCGGTTTCGCGAGATCGTGACCACCGGCCTCGGCGCCCACGGCGAGGCCGCGCTCGACCTGTTCCCGCCGGCGACCGGCGAGCGAGTCCTCGACATCGGGTGCGGATTCGGCGACACGACGCAGCGGATCGCCGGTCTCGTGGGCGCGGACGGCGAGGTCGTGGGCGTCGATGCCGCGCGCCAGTTCATCGAGGTCGCGCGCCGGGAGGCCGAGGAGGCCGGGGTGCGGAACGCCAGCTTCGATGTCGCCGACGTGCAGGTCGCCGACCTCGGCGGACCGTATGACCTGGCGTTCTCCCGCTTCGGGACGATGTTCTTCGCCAATCCGGTC
>JAWVFS010000234.1:0-6966 GCA_033855795.1 Solirubrobacteraceae bacterium
ACCGACCTGGAGGACTACTTCGCCGCGAAGGCGTCCCTGTTCACCCCGGAGCGGTCCCGGCGCGCTCTCGTGAACGTCGACGACGAGCACGGCCGGCGCATCGCGAACGAGCTGCCGGACCCGATCACCTATGCGGTCGATACGCCGGCCGACTATCGCGTGGAGGTCCTCGAGAGCGGCCTCGCCGGGTCGCGCTTCCGCGTCCACACGCCGGACGGCGTGGTCGACCTCCGCTGCGCGCTGCCGGGCCGGCACAACGCCGCCAACGCGACTGCGGCGCTGGCCGCGGCGCGCGCCCTGGGCGTGGACGACGCGGCCGCCGCCGGAGCACTCGCCGCGCTGGAGGCGGTCCCCGGCCGGCTCGAGCCCGTGCGCACGGGCCAGGACTTCGAGGTGCTGATCGATTACTCGCACACGCCCGACTCGCTGCGGGGCGCGCTCGAGACGGCGCGGACGCTGGCCGGCTCCGGACGCGTGCTGTGCGTCTTCGGCTGCGGCGGAGACCGCGACCGCGGCAAGCGGGCGCGGATGGGCGCCATCGCCTCCGAACTGGCCGAGCACGTCATCGTGACCTCCGACAACCCGCGCTGGGAGGACCCGGTCGCCATCATCCGCGACGTCCTGGAGGGCGCGGGCGAGGTCGACTGGATGGTGGACCGACGCGACGCAATCGAGCGGGCGCTCGGCCTCGCCGCCCCGGGCGACCTCGTGCTGATCGCCGGCAAGGGCCACGAGCTCTACCAGGAGATCGGCGGTCGTCGCCTGCCCTTCGACGACGCCGCCACCGCCCGGGAGCTGCTCGCCGGCATGGTGGCCGGCGCCGCCTCGTCGCAGTCATGAAATCGTGGACGGCCGAGCAGGTGGCCGAGGCGGCCGGCGCCCGGCTGATCGCACCGGCGCCCTCGCGTGCGGGGCCCGAGGGCGTGACGATCGATTCCCGCGCGGTCGGGGCCGGCGAGCTGTTCGTCGGCCTCCCGGGCGAGCGCGCGGACGGCGGGCGGTTCGCGCCGCAGGCGCTGGCGGCCGGCGCCTGGGGCGTGCTCGTCGCCCCGGAGCACGCCGACGCGGCACGCTGCGCGGTACCGGGTGCGCTGCTCGCGTCCGCAGATCCGCTGCGCGCGCTCCAGCGGCTCGCCACCGCGTGGCGGCGAGAGCTCGGCGCCAAGGTGATCGCCGTCACCGGCTCGACCGGGAAGACCTCGACGAAGGACATCCTTCGCGGGGTGCTGGCTCCCCACGTTCCGACGATGGCCAGCGAGGCGAACCTCAACACCGACATCGGCCTCCCGCTGGCGGTGCTGCGCGCGCCCGCGGGCACGCGGGCGCTCGTCCTCGAGGTCGCGATGCGCGGCCCGGGGGAGATCGCCGAGCTGACGGAGATCGCCGAGCCCGACGTCGGCGTGATCGTCAACATCGGGCCCGTCCACCTCGAGCTGCTCGGGTCGCTGGAGGCGATCGCCGCGGTCAAGGCGGAGCTGATCGCCGGCATGGCGCCGGACACGACGGTCATCGTCCCGGCCGACGAGCCGCTGCTGGCTCCGTACCGGCGCGAGGACCTGCGCACGGTCACCTTCGGCGAGGGGGGCGACGTGCGCCTGGTGGCGGCTGAGGGCGAGCATGTCGAGATCGACGCCGGGGGGGAGCGGATCGAGCTCGAGGTCGACTTCACCCAGGCCCACTTCCGACTCAACCTGCTCGCGGCGGTCGCCGCCGCGCTGGCCGCCGGCGTGCGCCCTTCCGGCCGCGTCGAGGTGGCCTTCTCCGCTCTTCGGGGCGAGCGCCTGGAGCTGGCCGACGACGTGCTCGTCATCAACGACTGCTACAACGCCAACCCGATGTCGATGCGCGCCGCCCTGGACGACCTTGCCGTGACGGCGCGCGGGCGCCGTGTGGCGGTGCTCGGCGACATGCTCGAGCTGGGCCCGCAGGCGGCGGAGTTCCACGCCGAGGTGGGCCGTTACGCGTCGGCGCGCGGCGTCGACGTCCTGGTCACCGTGGGGCCCCTGTCCGCCGACACGGCCGCCGCATTCGACGGGGAGGTCCACAGCGTCGCCGACGCCGGTGAGGCGGCCGCGCTGGTCGGTGAGCTCGTCGCGCCCGGCGACACGGTGCTCGTCAAGGCGTCGCGCGGCATCGGGCTCGAGGTCGTCGCCAAGGCGCTGGCCGGGGCGGCGGAGGCCTCGGCCTAGGAACCGGGACCATGGGCGAAGTTCTCATCGCGGGCACCGCCTCGCTGCTCATCTGCATCTTCCTCTCGCCGAAGTTCATCTCGTTCCTGCGCGAGAAGGAGTTCGGCCAGCACATCCGGGAGGAGGGCCCCGAGGGGCACCACACCAAGGCGGGCACGCCGACGATGGGGGGGATCATCGTCGTGCTGGCGCTGGCGGCGCCGTTCCTGATCCTCAACGGCTACGGGCCCGAGGCGATGGGGGTCTTCGGCACGGCGATCCTCTGCGGGCTGCTCGGTTACGCGGACGACTACACGAAGATCGTCAAACGGCGCTCGCTCGGGCTGCGCGCACGCACGAAGCTGATCGTCACGGTGCTGATCTCCCTGGGCCTCTGGTGGGTCGCCACGCAGGAGGCGGGGCTGCCGAACACGCTGCGCCTGCGGGTGGTCGACTATCAGCTCGACCTCGGCGTCTTCTATCCCGTCGTCATCTACCTCGTGGTGGCCGGCACGACCAGCGGAGTCAACCTCACCGACGGCCTCGACGGGCTGGCCGCCGGATGCGCGGCGATCGTGCTGCTGGCCTTCGTCGGCATCACGTTCATCACCACGGGGCAGCGCGACCTCGCGCTGTTTGCCGCCTGTGGGGTGGGCGCATGCGTCGGTTTCCTGTGGTTCAACTCGTTCCCGGCCAACATCTTCATGGGCGACACCGGCTCGCTCGCGCTCGGCGGGGGGATCGCCGGCCTGGCCGTGATGACCAAGACGGAGATCCTGCTCATCATCATCGGCGCGATCTTCGTGATCGAGGCCCTGTCGGTCGCTATCCAGGTCTTCTCGTTCCAGACCTTCCGCAAGCGGGTGCTCCTGATGGCCCCGCTGCACCACCACTTCGAGCTGCTCGGATGGTCGGAGACCAAGATCATCCTGCGCTTCTGGATCGTCGCCTCCGCCTTCGCGGCGATCGGCTTCACGATCTACCGCGCGTCCGTGTGACGTGGCCAAACAGCGGAGCCGCTCGCATGCTCGCGCTTGGTTACGGGGGAGCGGAGCTGTGAGGCCGGGAGGGCCCGCGGACGCGGGCCCGGTTACGCCATGAAGCCGCGTCCACCGCTGCCGCCCGGACCTTTCCTCGTGGTCGGCCTCGCCCGCTCGGGCGTGGCCGCGGCGCTGGCGCTGCGCGCTCGCGGGGAGGAGGTGATCGGCTGCGATGCGGGCGCGCCGGAGGTCGGAAGGCTTCGGGACGCGGGCGTCGAAGTGCATGTGCAGACGCAAGGCAGCGAGCTGGTCGCGCGCGCCCACACGCTCGTGAAGAGCCCGGGGGTTCCGCGCGAGGCGCCGGTCGTCGCGGCGGCGCAGGAGCGCGGCGCCACGGTCATCGGGGAGCTGGAGCTCGCCTGGCGGCTTATCCCCAACGAGTTCATCGCGGTGACCGGCACCAACGGAAAGACGACCACCACCGAGCTGATCGGCCACATCCACCGCGAGGCCGGGCTGCCCGTGGCGGTTGCCGGCAACGTCGGCGCGCCGGTGGCCGACCTCGCTGGGAACATCCCGCCGGACGCGACCGTCGTGTGCGAGGCCTCCTCGTTCCAGCTCGAGGACACGCTCGAGTTCGCGCCGGAGGCCGCTGTGCTGCTGAACCTGACCGAGGACCACCTCGACCGTCACCGCACCTTCGAGGCGTACGTCGCCGCCAAGCTCGAGGCCTTCCGGCGACAGGGCAACGACGACGTCGCTGTGTTCCCGTGCGACCTCGGGATCGAGGACCTCGGTGGATGCGCGCGCCGCGTGTGCTTCGGCGACGGCGGCGACGCGGAGCTGGCCGACCGCGCCGGCCAGCTGTGGTGGGCGGAGGAGCCGCTCCTGCGCACGGAGGAGATCCGCCTGCGGGGTGCGCACAACCGCGAGAACGCGATGGCCGCCGCGGCCGTCACGCTGGCGCGCGGTATCGACCCGCCGGCCGTCGCGGCGGCGCTGCGCGACTTCGCCGGCGTCCCGCACCGGCTCGAGGAGGTCGCCGAGCGCGACGGCGTGCTGTACGTGAACGACTCGAAGGCGACGAACCCGGCGTCGACCACCGTCGGATTGAGGTCATTCGCGCCCGGCTCCGTGCACCTCATCGCCGGCGGCCGGGCCAAGGGCGGCTTCGACGACCTGGTCGAGCCGGTGCGCGAGCGCTGCGTCGCGGTGTACCTCATCGGAGAGGCGGCCGACGCGCTCGCCGCCGACCTGGCGCCGGCCGGCGTGGCGCTCGAGCGCTGCGGCGACCTCGCGCGGGCCGTGGCCGCCGCGCGCGCCGCCGCGCAGCCGGGCTCGGTCGTGCTGCTCTCGCCGGCCTGCGCGTCCTACGACCAGTACCCGGACTTCGAGGCGCGTGGCGAGCACTTCCGTGAGCTGGCCGGGGAGGCGGCCTGATGGCGGCGGCGGCGCGCGCCGCCGTCCCCGGGCGCCGCGGCGGCCGCTCCCGGTCCGCCCGTCCCGAACGCCCGCTCGAGTACCGCATCCTGCTGACGGCGACCATGTGCCTGCTGGCCGGGGGCGCGGTCATGGTCTACAGCGCGTCCTCGGCGACCGATCTCCTGTCCGGCGCCGGCGACGGCACCGGGTACCTGATCAAGTACGTCGCCTACGGGGCGGTCGGACTGATCGCGATGCACTGGCTGGCCCGGCACGGGCTGGAGGGCGTGCGCCGCATCACCCCGCTGCTCCTCGCGGTCTCGCTGGGACTGACCCTGGCCACGCTGCTGCCGGGCGTCGGCGTGCCCGTCAACGGCGCCCGGCGCTGGATCGGCGCCGGCTCGCTGCAGTTCCAGCCCTCGGAGCTGCTCAAGCTGGCGCTCGTCCTCTACGGGGCGAACCTGCTCGACCGCCGCCCCGAACGCATGCGGCGGGTGGGCGGCATGGTGAGCCCGCTGCTGGTCGTCGTCGGCGTGAGCTGCGCGCTGGTCGCCGTGCAGCCCGATCTGGGCACCGCGCTGGTCATCGCCTTCGCGCTGACGGGCCTGCTGATCGCCGGCGGCGTGCCGTTGCGCAACCTCGCCATCGTCGCCGGTATAGGGCTGGGCCTGGTCGTGATCTTCGCGCTGCTCGAGCCCTACCGCCGCGCGCGCCTGACGTCGTTCCTCGACCCGTGGGCGCACGCCGGCGGCAGTGGCTTCCAGTCCGTCCAGGGACAGATCGCGCTCGGTTCGGGCGGGGTGTTCGGCGTGGGGCTGGGGCAGTCCGTGCAGAAGGTCTTCTACCTGCCCGAGGCCCACACGGACTTCATCCTCGCGGTGATCGGCGAGGAGCTGGGCATCGCCGGCGTCTGCGGCGTGCTGTTCCTCTACGGCATGATCGCCTACGCCGGCCTGCGCGCGGCCAAGGCGGCGGCCCAGCGCTACGCCCAGCTCCTGGCCGCCGGGCTGACGTGCCTGATCCTGGCGCAGGCGACGCTGAACGTCTTCGCGGTGCTCGGCCTGGCGCCGCTGACCGGCGTGCCGCTGCCGTTCATCTCGTATGGGTCGAGCAACCTTGTGGTCATGCTGGCCGCGATGGGCCTGCTGCTCAACGTCGCCGCCAACGGGCGGCGACTGCGCGCGGTGCGGTCCTCGCCACGGAAGGGAGCGGACGCTGGTGCCGACAAGGATCGTGATCGCGGCCGGCGGGACAGCCGGCCACGTCGTTCCGGCCCTGTCCGTCGCCGACGAGCTGCGGGCTGAGGGCGCGCAGGTCGCGTTCGTCGGCGGCGAGCGCGCGGAGCTGGAGCTGGTGCCCGCCGCCGGCTACGAGCTGCACCGCATCCGCGCCGCCGGGCTCGATCGCCGCAACCCCCTGCGCGCGGCGCGCGCGGTCGGGCTGGCCGCCGCGGGGGTGGGGCGAGCCACGCGGCTGCTGCGCGAACTGCGCCCGGACGCCGTGCTGGGCGCCGGCGGCTACGTGGCCGGGCCGGTCGGCGCCGCGGCGGTGCTGCGGCGAGTGCCGCTGGTGCTCGCCGAGGCCGACAGCCACCTGGGACTGACCAACCGGACCCTCGCTCCGTTTGCGCGACGGGTCTGCCTGGCCTTCGCCCTCCCGGGACGCACCGGCCGGCGCTACCTCGTCACGGGACGTCCGGTCCCGCCGCCCGCGACCGACCGGGCAGCGGCTCGCGCGCGCCTCGGGGTCGGCGCGGAGGAGACCTCCGTGCTCGTCTTCGGCGGGTCGCTCGGCGCGCGCTCGATCAACGAGGCGGCCATCGCCGCGTTCGGAGAGGCGCCCTTCCACGTGCTCCACATCGCCGGCGAGCGCGACTACGAGGTGCTGCGCGACCGCGAGCGGAGCCAGCGCTACGACCTGCGCGCCTACCTCGACCTCGAGGCCTTCGGGCAGGCGCTGCTGGCGTCCGACCTCGTCGTGGCCCGCGCCGGAGGCTCGGTGTTCGAGATCGCGCTGTACGGCCGGCCGGCCGTGCTCGTCCCGTACCCCCACGCGACGGCGGACCACCAGGCGGCGAACGCCCGCTGGATGGCGGACGCCGGGGCGGCGGTCGTGATCGCCGACGGCGAGCTGACCGGCCCGCGGCTCGCGCGCACGACGGCCGAGCTGCTGGGGGATCGCGGCCGCCTGGCGGCGATGGCACGCGCGTCCGCCGCGCTCGCGCGCCCGGACGCGGCCGCCGTGGTGGCGCGCGAGGTGCTCGGGGCGGCCGCGGCCGGGTAGCAGATGAGTGATTCCAGGACCCCGCGCGCGTGGATGACGCGCGGTTAGCTTCGCTGGATCGGGGTCATCGGGCTCGCCAATACCGCTAGGTATTGGCTTCGCCCTGCTTCCCC